>NZ_FNYM01000015.1:0-177398 GCF_900108985.1 Achromobacter sp. NFACC18-2
CCGGTGCCGTGTCCCGGCCATTCGTTGGAGGCGAGGCAGGCGGCGTAGGTGGTGAGGTCGCGGCGGACCTGCTGCGCGCCCTGGTGCTTGCTGGCGGCGTCCAGCATCACGGCGCTGGCCGCATAGGGCCATTCCGTCTCGACCGCCACGAACACGAACGCCAGCACGTCCAAGCCGCTGGCGCGCGCGAAGCCGTCGCTGTAGAACGCGTCCTGCACGTGGTAGCGCTTGCGGGCGATCTGGCGGGCGAACTCGGCCGGGCTTGCGTCGCTGTAGGTCTTGACGTCCAGCAGGATCACGCCGTTGTCGCCGGCCGGATGCACCCAATCAGGACGGCAGCGGCACAACACGCCGGTATCGGGGTCGATCCAGTAGGCGGACACCTCGGGGCGGCCTGCGGCCAGCGCCTCGGCCACGTCCGGCAGCCGGCGCACGCTTTCGGCCTGGCGCAACGCCGTCTCGCGCTGCTCGTGCGTGATGATGATTCGGCCCTGGCTCTTCTGATTCCATTCGGCCCACCACTTCTGGCGCGCAATGCTGCTCTCGCTGGGGTTCTTCGCGTTGAGCATGGCTTCGGTGGGCCGGTCGGGCGCGTCAGCGGGCAGCACGGCGTAGCGCTTGTCGAACTCGGCCGGCTCCAGGATGGCGCAGTGCGCGAGTTGGCCTTCCAACTGGCCGGCGCGCTCCTTCTCGGGCGGCCGGCCCGGATCCAGGTGCAGCGCATAGAACGTCGCCGGCGAGCGCGCAACGTGATCCAGGCCCGTCTTGCTGATGCCCGGGCCGCGGTGATAGGCCTCGATGTCCTGGCCGTCGATCGTGCACGGCGCGTCGATCAGGCTCACGGCTTCGGTGATGGCGTTCATGCTTCGGACTCCGGGATGCCCGACCGCAACCGCAGCTCGCGGATGGTGTCGGCGGTGAATTCACTGTCGGCCGCGTGGCCGAACCATTCGCACGCGGCGACGACGCCGAACGCGCGAATCGTGTTCTCGAAGCGGTCGGCCGGCACCAGCTCGTCTACGGGCGGAATCTCGCCTGGGCCACCGTGGGGGATGCGGCTCATGTTCATTCCTTCGCGACGACCACGGTCTTGCCGCAGCCATCGCAGGCGGTGAGGGTGGATTGGGCTTGCTCGTCGCGCTGCTGGCGGTCGCCGTAGCCGAAGAGCAGGGCGGTCAGCACGGCGGCCACGGTGAATGCGGACAGGCGGGCGTCGCGGTCGCGCAGGAGGCGGCGGATCATTGGGCACCTCGGGCTTTGGCGATGGCATCGCGCGCGGCATCCGCAGCGCGGCCCGACGTGTACTGGTGCGTCAGCGGGTCGTCGACGAAGGCGTCCAGCATCTGTTCCAGGGCGGACAGAAGCTCGGGCGCGGCGGCGATGAGGCGGGCGTCCTCTGCGCGCCAGATGCTCTCGGCGATCAAGTGGCCGCCGTAGTAATCGACATGGTCGTGGCCGCCGTTGAGGGTGTAGTTGGGCAACGGTTGGTCGGACACCACGGTGCCGCCCGTCTTACCGGCGGTCCAGTTCCCAGGCGTGTGTTTCGTCGTCATGCCTTGCTCCAGCCGCGGCGGGCAAACGTCACGCGCTGGCCGTCGTCGCACAGGTCGACCAGATCCGAAACCAGATGGCCCTGGGCCAGCAGCGCCCACTGGCGGAAGTGCGCGCCCACGACGGCGAGATCGTCGCCGCGCACGGAAGACGCAACCGCCATCGCAAACGCCAGCTCGGCAGCCGGCCGGGCCTCGGTCGCCGCATACAGCGCCTCGGCAGCGCGCTGGTCGGCCTCGTGCTGACGAACGACCATCAGGTCCTGAATCAGCACGCGGTGCACGTCGGCGTCCATTTCCCGCAGGGCAGCCGTGCGGCGCTGCGTCTCCGTCAGCGGCGGAATGATCGCGGCCGTGCCGCACTCGGTGGGGTAGGCGAGGTTGGCCATGTCAGTTCCTCGAAGCCAGCTCAGCGTCGTGGGCCATCGACCGGTAATGCTTCAGCGCGGCGGCATCAGCGCGGTAACGGTCGAATTCGGGGCGGAAAGCCTCTTTCACTCGGGCCTGATTCATCGGATCCGCAACGAGCCAGGCTTGCGCCAGCATCTTCACGAAGCTGCCGCCGTACTGGTGCATCGTCTCGGCGGTTTCGCGGTCCGTAGTGGCGTCGATAGCCGCCTGTTTGATCATGCTGCTCATGGTGGTCTCCTTGCCCCGGCACCCGGGGCGGGGTGGGGAAGGATCAGCGGTAGGGGAGGAAGGATTGCTTCACGCCATCAGCGGCGAGATTCGCAGCGACGGTGCTGAACCAGCGGCTGCCGCGGTGCTCTTTCGAGTAGCGCAGGCCGAGCGCGCGAAGGACGCGACCGATCGCCATGCCGGCGATGTGCTGCGCGTTGTCGATCAGGCCTTGCTTCGTCATTTCCGTCTCCCAGGTTGCTCACGGGTTGTGAGTGATGCATTACCGTTTGGTGATGCGATGGGAGAAGATTACCAAATGGTAATTGTGCGATCAATACCAAATGGTAATTTAATTTGTAACGGGCACAAAAAAACCGCCCGGAGGCGGTTGGGTGTACTGGGCGTCTCTATTGGAAGCCGATTGGGAGCGCCCGGACGAGCGCGATGGTGGCCATGTTCAGGGTCTGCTCCGGGTGCTTCTCGCAGTAGTTCTTGATCCAGCCGGCCAGGCCCTCGCGGTCGGTATCGATTTGCCCATTGTCGGGCCTCGTCATATTGGTTGCTGTGACGAACCCTTGCACCCATGCCATGTAGTGGTTGGTCATTGTCGGGTAGGTCTCGCCATTACCGAGGCGGATGGCCCGATCAGGGCCCGCTTTTTTGAACGCAGAAAGGAACGAACCGCAGGAGTCATGCACCCCTACGCCGTGCCCGATTATCTGAGCCTGGCCAGCAAAGGAAACCGTGCAAAGCAGCGATGCGGCGAGCAGGGAACGCTTCATCTATGCAGCCTCCAGGAAGGCGACTAGACCGGCACGAATTTGCCGATCACCACACCGCATATCGTAGCGCGGCCGTTCACGCGAATCACCTTTTCGGGCCAGTCCGGATTGAGTGGGCGCAAGAACATTTCGCCATCCTCGATGATGAGCTGCTTGAACGTCGCGCGTTCTTCATCATCCAGACGGACCACCACGTGCTTGCCGCTGTAAGCCTCGCGCGAGGGGTCCACGAAGATGATGTCGCCGTCCTGAAACTTCTTTTCCATGCTGACGCCTTGGACCTTCAAGGCGAAGGTGTTGGGGCCATGCGCGACGGGACACGGTAGCCACTCGTCGGCGTCCGCGGGCTGGAAGTTGTCGCATATTTCAGCCCATGCGCCTGCCTGCACCCACGAAATCACTGGTACCAACCCCCTTATTTCTGGTCCTGCGCTGATGTTGTCTCCGCTCACGCCGGCGCCCAGCGGACTGCCTTCGTCCGTCTGCTCGAGGTACCGGAGTGGCATGCCGACCGCTTCCTCGAGGTTGCGCGCCTTCCGGCTGCCAAAAGACTTGGTCTTCAGCAACCCAGAAATTTCGCCCTGGTTCAGGCCATGTCGGGCAACGAACGCGGCCATGTTCGGGAAGTGGCTGTCGATCCACTTCCTCAGCTGGCGGCGTCGGTTCTCGACCTCTTTGTCTGCGGCGTTGTTCATGCGCGGCATTGTCTATTACCGAAAGATAAATCACCAAAAGGTATTGACTTACCATTACCAAATGGTAAAGTCACGTCATGCGCACAGAAAACGAAACCCCCTCCCGAGTCCCCGTCGAGGCACTGTTGCAGTGGCTCCGGGATACCCCCAAAGCGGAAGCTGAGGCCCGTTGTGCCGCCCGCGGCACGTCGGTGGGCTATCTGCGACAGATCGCCTACGGCTACAAGGTCGCGGGCCTGATCGGCGCCGATATCGAGCTGATCACGGAAGGGAAGTGCCGGCGGCAAGACCTGCGCCCGCACGACTTCGCGCGGTATTGGCCAGAGCTGTCGACAGAAGGCAGGTCGGCGGCATGACCCCATCAATGCACCGTGGCGTATTCACGCCCATCGGTCGCCCACGCCGTGCGGTCACGTTCGGCGCGCAGTTCATCAAAGATGTCCAGCACCGCTTTCTCGCTCGGATCCACAAAGGTCCGGCGGGCGATGTCTTGCGCGGTCTGCAGCAGTTTTTCGGTTTCGGTCACAACTCAACCCTCGCTCTTTGTTCATAAGGAAGTACTCGATGAGCACCACCCAGCCAGTATCTGGTGACAGACAAGAAAGCACCCGCAAGACCGGCGCAAGATATTTAGCCGAGGTTTTGCAGCGCCTTGCGGTGACGACGCAGGACCGTGCAGCGTCTTGCATGGGCATGGATGCCAGCACGCTCAGCCGCTTCAAGGCAGAGCATCTGGAGCGCGCCTGCCAGCTGCTGGCGGCTGTCGGGCTACAAGTCGCGCCGGCGGATGCCGTTGTCGTGAGCCGCGACGACCTGCAAGCGCTCAAGCGCATGGCCTACAAGTACCTGCAGGCCGAGATTGAATCAGACGAGCGAGTCTGACATGCGCCAGCGCCTGCTGAATCCCCAGACCTATCTGCTGCGCGGAGCCAGCCAGCTTGCTGCCGTGCAGACGAAGCTGGACAACCTGCCGCTGGACGACGAGAACCCGCTGGAAGTCGTGATCCGCGAGCGCGCCAAGCCGCGCCGCATGAGCCAGAACGCGCTCATGTGGGCAGGTCCTCTGAATGACATCGCAGAGCAGGCCTGGGTGAACGGCAAGCGCTTCACCGCCGAGGCCTGGCACGAGCATTTCAAGCGCGAATTCCTGCCCGAGCAGTTCGACCCTGACCTGTGTCTGGAAGGCTATGTGAAGTGGCAGATCACCCCGCGCGGCGATCGCGTGCTGGTGGGCAGCACCACGGGCCTTACGGTAAAGGGCATGGCCCAGTATCTGACGCAGATAGAGGCCGCTGGCGCCGAGCTCGGCGTCGAATTCCGTACGCGTGAGGCCCGACCATGAAAAAAGCCGAGATTTCGGCCGGCGGCCTGCGCAACAGTTCTCTCATGAGAACCGCGCCTCTGACCCGCAAGACCCCGCTCAAGGCCACCACCGGCCTGCAGCGCACCACATTCAAGCGCCGCGCACCGAAGAAGCGCGCCGGCCATGAACCCAAGTACCTGGCCGCATGCCGCGGCGAGCCGTGTTTCCTCCTGATCCCCGGCGTGTGCCGCGGCGAACTGGAAACCGTCGTTCCGTGCCATGCCAACTGGTCTGCCTACGGCAAGGGCATGGGCATGAAGGCCAAGGACATCTTCACCGTTCCCGGCTGCTTTCGCTGCCACCAGTGTCTGGATCAGGGCTTCAGCCTGACCGACGACCAGAAGCGCGCGACCTGGGAATGGGCATACAACCGCTGGCTGCCCGTGCGCGCCGGCAAGATGAACGAAGG
The DNA here is from genome assembly GCF_900108985.1 of Achromobacter sp. NFACC18-2. Classification (NCBI taxonomy): domain Bacteria; kingdom Pseudomonadati; phylum Pseudomonadota; class Betaproteobacteria; order Burkholderiales; family Alcaligenaceae; genus Achromobacter; species Achromobacter sp. NFACC18-2. Next base: position 5,421 of record NZ_FNYM01000015.1, read on the forward strand.
AGCCGCCCATGGCTGCTGACTGGATCAAGATGCGCGTCGACCTCCCGACGCATCCAAAAGTTGTCCGCATGGCGTCCGCTTGCAAAGCGGACAGATTGCGCGTTGTTGGTGGACTTTTGTCCGCGTGGAGTCTTTTCGATGTCCATTCCGTCAACGGCCAGCTTGAAGGTTACAGCCCCGAAGTGTTGGACGAGACGATTGGATTCCCCGGTTTTGCACACGCCATGATTTCGGTCGGCTGGCTCGAATTTGACGGCTCGTCCCTATGGATGCCGAGGTTCGAAGAGCATAACGGCCAATCGGCGAAGAAGCGCGCACAGGACGCAGACAGGAAGCGAAACGACCGAAATTCGTCCGCTAATCAAGCGGACAAAAAGCGGACTAGAGAAGAGAAGAATAGAGAAGAAGAAAAGAACCCCCTTAATCCCCCTGCGGGGGCTGAGGCTTGGGCGTTGCCGGACTGGGTTCCTGCTGAACCCTGGAAGCAGTTCGAGGAAATGCGGCGCCGGAAAAAGAAGCCCATGACCGACGCGGCCCGCAAGCTGGCCGTGACCAAGCTGGACACCCTGCGCGGTGCTGGCCACGACGTGGCGACGATGCTGGACCAGTCGATCCTGCACGCCTGGGACACGTTCTACGCCCCGAAGACGAACGACGCGCCGGCGCAAGGCGCCTTCGGCAATGACCAGCCGTGGACGGGGGCAGTGTGATCGGCCATCAATCCCTGTTCGATGCTCGCATGGCCGGTTTCCAACCTGGCGACGTCTGGGTGTCCTGCGTGCAGGAAGGCGTCGAGTACGGCAGTTTCACGCACCCCGATGCGCAGATCGGCCGAATGACGAACGGGCGGTGGGTTGGCCTGCCCGAGATCCACATCCACGACGGCGAGAACGCCGCGCTGCTGGACCTGCGGGTCGTCGTCGGCCTGACCGTCCACATCCTCGCGCCGAACCGCCGGCGCGCCCTGCAACTGATGCGCCAGGTGTCCGAGTGCTCCCCGGCCAAGGTCATCGCCTCCGGCCCGTGGGGTCTGATCGTCTGGCACCCGGCGCAAGAAACCGAGGAATACCCAGCATGAGCCAGATTCTCACCCCCAACGATTTCGACTTCCGGGCGTACATGGAGGAAACCGAGCCGCAGGCCAAGGTGCTGGCCGCCGAAGCTTGGCGCGACGACCTGGTGCGCTCGGTGGAGCATGGCGACCAGCTAACGGGCGCAAAGTTGCCCTGGTCGAAGACGCACGACTTGCTGCGCTTCCGCCCCGGCGAGGTGACGCTGTGGCAGGGCATCAACGGCCACGGAAAGTCCGAGTTGCTAGGCCAGGCCTGCATCGGCTTTGCCACCCAGGGCGAGCGCGTGTGCATCGCCTCGTTCGAAATGAAGCCGCAGGCGACCCTGAAGCGCATGCTGCGCCAGACCGCGATGAATGCCCGCCCGAGTGTGCAGGCCGTCGATCGCCTCATCGACTGGTCGCGCGATCGCCTTTGGCTGTACGACCAGCAGGGGACGGTAACCCCACCGATGCTGTACGCCGTGGCGCGCTACTGCGCCGACCGCAAGAAGGTGCGCCACATGGTCATCGACAGCCTGATGAAGTGCGTCCGCGGCGAGGACGACCACAACGGCCAGAAGGATTTCGTGGACATGCTCTGCTCGCTGGCGCGCGACCTGGGCATCCACATCCACCTCGTCCACCACGCCAAGAAGCAGGCCGACGAGGACCAGGTGCCCGGCAAGTTCGCCGCCAAGGGCTCCGGCGCCATCGTCGACCAGGTGGATCAGATGCTCACCGTCTGGCGCAACAAGCGCAAGGAGCGCATTGCCGAAGCCGAGCTGCGCAAGGACGGCGAGGTATCGGCAGACACCCAGGACCAGCCCGACGCGCTGCTCATCTGCGACAAGAACCGCCACGGCGAGTGGGAAGGACGGATCAACCTCTGGCGCCACGCCGAAAGCCTGCAGTTCACCAGCGACAAACGCCGCCAACCCCTGGACATGATCGGAGCCCTCGCATGACCCAACCCCAAACCGAAGCCTACGACCCGATGGCGGGAACGCTGGCGGCCCTGCAGACGTCGGACAGCTTCGCGCGCGCGCAGGTCGCTGACCCCTGGGCGCGGGATGGCGCCCAAACAGGCCCCGATGCCTCGCCACGCCGCGGCAATGCTGGATCTACGGTGGCGCCCATGCCGGGCGTGAACGTCACCATCCTGGCGCTGGACCTGGGCACGAGACTGGGCTGGGCGGTGCGCGCCCGCGATGGCGCTGTCTGGCACGGCACGGAAGCCTTCACGCCGCGCAAGAGCTGGACGCCGGGCCAGCGCTGGCTGCGCGCGCGGTCCTTCCTGACGGACCTGATCGTGCGCCACCAGGTGACGGTGATCGCCTACGAGGACGTCAAGCGCCACATGGGCACGGACGCCGCGCATGCCTACGGCGCGTTCCTGTGCATCGTGCAGATGGTCGCCGACAGCCACCGCGCCACGCTGCAGCCGGTGGGCGTGAAGACGATCAAGAAGTTCTGGACGGGCAACGGCAACGCCGACAAGGACGCCATGAAGGCCCAGGCCACCGTCCGGGGCCTCAAGCCGGACACCGACAACGATGCTGACGCCCTGGCCATCCTGCATTGGGCCGTCGACCAGGAGCGCAAAGCGTGAGTGCGGAGATTACGACCCCTATTCGCCGCAGTGACTGCGGAGATTACCCGGCGCACGTCTGGCGCAAGGAGACATCCATGAACAAACCCCACATCAAGCTCATCGGCGGCGTATGGCGCTGCCAGTCCGCCGACGTCATGAACACCGGCCCGACGCCGCGCCAGGCGTTCAACCGTTGGCTGGAAGCCACGATCAAGGCCGGCCTGGAGCATTACGGCCGGGCCGAGGCCCTCGTGGAGTTGCCCAAGCCGAAGCGCGAGCGAGCCCGGAGCCGGCCGCAGAAGCCCAAGGCGCTGGACGGCCTGGATATCCCGGTCTTCGTCGCCGAGCCGCGCACCATCAACGCCCTGCAGCGCCCGGCGCTCAGCCTGCAGTCTGTTGGCCTGCGCCTGAACGGCAGCCGCGCGCTGGAAGCGCAGCCGAAGACGCCTTCGCTGGCTGGCGGCCGGCGGGGAGGGGAGTGATGGGATCCATTGCGAACGCTCTTGGGGAAATGTGGCACGGGATTTTCACGCCGCCTGTGATGGCTGCCGATGTCGCGTTGGACATCGTCAAGCGTCAGGAGGAAGAACGGGTGTTTCTGGACCGTCTGCGTGGACTCGATCCCGTGCCAGGACCGAACATGGGGCCTTGGATCAAAAGCTATCGGCGCATCCGCCCCTTTCCGGAAACGGAGCCGCAGCCCGAGGTGATATTCGCCAGGTGGTGCTGGGGGACATTGGCGCGGGTGGAAGATCGCTCCAACTGTTGGGCGTGGGCCGCCGAGAAGCACCGCCGCCTGTGCGTTGAATACCGCTGGCTGATGCGCCAAGCAGAACGCGCGAGCGGCCCGCCGAAAGGCCACGATCACCCGGAATGGGTCTAGGAGACCAGAATGAACCATGCTACCGCCGCCCGCGCCGTCGATCCCTTCCTGTACGCCCAGGCCGACGCCGCCGAAGAACTCATCATGACCTGGTACCGCTACACGCTGGCCTGCCGTCCGCATCTGGGGCATTCGAACGCCTCGCCGATGTTCAAGGACGCCAAGCCCACGCGCGGCCGCACCGATGAAACGCTGGACGAGCGCGAGCTGCGCATCGCCACCAGCCAGGCGCGGCAGGTCGACGTCTGCATCGACAGCCTGCCAACGTGGCAGATGCGCGCCGCCGTCGACATCCACGCGGCCAACCGGCACGCCGGCAACCGCCTGCTGCGCAACCCGCGCCTGTCGCCCGAGCAGTTGCGCGAGGCGTATCAGGAGGCCAAGGAACTGCTGGTGCCGATGTTCATCCGCCGGGGGCTGATGGCCGATCCCCTTGCACCACGCTGAAACCGGCTGTACTATCGCCTCCGAGTCTCCACAAGTGCCCCCATGAAGCCCTGGCCAATGCGCCGGGGCTTTTTCGTTTCCGCCGCTGCGCCTGGTTGGTCCCGGGCCAGCGGCTTTTCATTCGAGCCATGACGATGAAACCCGCCTCCGCGAAGCCTTCGGCCGCCGGCGGGAAAGTTGCGCCTAAAAAAGGGCCGAATAGGGGCAATGCTGGAAAAGGCCGGCCGCCTGGCTCGCCGAACAAGGAAAACAAGCAGCTTCGGGAAATGATCCTGGAGGCGCTGGACCGGAAAGGCGGCGCGGACTACTTGGTCACCCAGGCCGAAGAGAACCCGAAGGCGTTTCTGTCGCTCTTGGGCCGCGTGCTTCCCCTGCAGGTCACCGGCGACGGCGGCGGCCCGGTCGGTCATTCCATCACGGTCACGTTCAAGTAGCCGCGATGAACGTCGAGTTTCCCCAGAAGCTGCGTTGCCTGTTCCAGCCCAGCCGGTACAAGTTCGTCCGCGGCGGTCGCGGCTCGGCGAAATCCTGGAGCATCGCTCGGGCTTTGCTCGTCATGGGCGCATCGCGGCCGCTGCGCATCCTGTGCACGCGTGAGGTCCAGAAGTCGATCAAGCAATCCGTGCACCAGCTGTTGCGCGATCAGATCGTGGCCATGGGCCTGGAGTCGTTCTACGAGCCCCTGGAACATGAGATCCGCGGCAAGAACGGCACGCGCTTTCTCTTCGCCGGCCTGTCGGACCTGACCGCCGACAGCATCAAGTCTTTCGAGGGCGTGGATTTCGTCTGGATCGAAGAGGCGCAGACCATCACGTCGCGCAGCTTGAAGATCCTGGTCCCGACAATTCGTCGTGAGGGATCGGAAATCTGGGCATCGTTCAACCCGGAGCTGGACACCGACCCGATTTACGTGATGGCGGTCATTGAGCCGCCGCCCGATGCGATCAGTGTCGAAATCAACTGGCCGGACAACCCGTGGTTCCCCTCTGTGCTTGAGCAGGAGCGCCAGCACGCCCAGGCGACGATGCCCGAGGCCGAATACCAGCACATCTGGGAAGGGAAGTGCAGGCCGGCGGTCGAAGGTGCGATCTACGCCAATGAAATCGCCGCCTGCGAGGCGCAAGGACGTCTGGCGCGAGTGCCGTATGACCCGATGCTGAAGGTTCACACGGTTTGGGATCTGGGCTTCAACGACTCCATGGCGATCATCATGGTGCAGCGCGCCGCTTCCGAGATCCGCATCGTGGACTACCTGGAAGACGAACGGCGCACCATCGAGAGCTACCTGACCAGCCAGGACCAGGACAGCTTGGCACAGCGCCCCAGCTGGAACTGGGGCAACGACTACCTGCCGCACGACGGATGGGCGCGCCGCCATCAGACTGGCCGCTCCGACGCTGACGTCCTGACCGCGTTCAACCGCGCGCCGATGCGAGTGGACGGTGGCGAAGTCGAGGCCGGCATTCGGCGCGCGCGTCAGTTGTTCCCGCGCGTCTGGTTCAACACCCAGAGCGCCGGCGTCCGCACGTTGCTGGAACACCTGCGGCGCTACCGCCGGCACATCAACCGGCAGACGGGCGCCGCAGGCGCGCCGGTTCACGACACGCACAGCCACGGGGCTGACGCATACCGCTATCTGGCGCAGGTCGCTGACGACCTGTCCAACTCCATCCAGACCGAAGCTCCACGTGAGGATGTTCACGTCGGCGGCGGCTGGATGGGCTGAAAGGAGAGACCAATGGTCGACGTGGTTCCTGGCACAAAGAACAAGGCCATCCGTGAAGTTGTGGACGGCCTGGAATATTTCACCCCCCTGGTTTCGACGGATGCGCCGCCGGCCGGCAATGACGTCGCGACCGACCCGGCCGCCGAGGGCGCCACCGACAACTCGCTGCTGCGCGGCATCCTGGCCGAACTGCAAGCGCAGACGGCGATCCTCGAAACCATCGCAGCCAACACGACGCCGACGCCCTGATGGCTGACCACAACGAACTGCTGGAGACGGCGCGCGAGCGCATGTCTCTGTGCATTGACGCCGATTACACGGATCGTGCGAAGGCTGTGGATGATCTGCGCTTCCTCGCGGGCGAGCAGTGGCCGGCGGAAGCGGCGCGCCAGCGCCAGATCGACGGGCGCCCGTGCATGACATTCAACCGGCTGCCTGCGTTCCTGCGGCAGGTGACGAACGACCAGCGGCAGAACACGCCAGGGATCAAGGTCCACCCGGTCGGCTCCGGTGCGGACGTTGAGACCGCCGAGGTCATGCAGGGGGTGATTCGCCACATCGAGTACAGCAGCGACGCCGATGTGGCATATGACACGGCCGTCAACAGCGCTGCCGCGTGCGGCCGCGGGATCTTCCGACTGCTGACCGAATACGAGTCGCCGGATTCGTTCAACCAGGTCATCCGCTTCAAGCGCGAGCGCAACCCGCTCAACGTCTATATCGACCCGTACAGCCAAAGCCCGGACGGCTCCGATATGCGCTTCGCGTTCATCAACGACACCATGTCGCGGGATGAGTTCAAGCGGCAGTACCCGGACGCCAAGGCAACAGACGGCGTCACCATTCAGGCGATGGGCGACAGCGCGAATCACTGGATGCCCGAAGGCAAGGTAACGGTCGCGGAATACTACTGGGTCGACGAGAAGAAGGCCGTTCTGGTCATGCTCTCGGACGGGTCCACCGGCTACAAGGACGATCTGGACGAAGCGGTCGCGGCAGCCAATGGCATCACGATCGTTGCCCAACGCACCACCACGCGCCGGACGATCCGGTGGGCGAAAATCACCGCCTGCGACGTGCTGGAAGAGGCGGAAATCCCCTGCAAGTGGATCCCGGTCTTTCCGGTGTACGGGGAAGAGCTGGACGTTGAAGGGAAGGTGACGCGCAAGGGCTTGGTGCGGGACGCCAAGGACCCGTGCCAGATGTATAACTTCTGGATGACGAGCGCGACCGAAGAGGTGGCACTGCGTCCGAAGACCCCGTACATCGGCGCCGAAGGCCAGTTCGAGGTCGACAAGGCCAAATGGGCCACCGCCAACGCCAAGACCTACCCGTACATCCAGTACAAGCCCGTCACCCTGGGCGGTGTCATGGCGCCGCCGCCGCAGCGCCAGGCAATGGCAGATGTGCCGGTCGGCGTGCTTCAGATGGCCATGCATGCCGTTGACGACCTGAAGGCCACTACGGGCATCCACGACGCCAGCCTGGGCGCGCGCGGCAATGAAACGAGCGGGCGCGCAATTCTGGCTCGCCAGCGTGAGGGCGACGTCTCCAACTTCCACTTCACCGACAACCTGAATCGCGCCGTGCGTCATGCGGGGCGCTGCATTGTCGACATGATCCCGCGCATCTACGACACCGCGCGCGTGGTCAAAATCCGCGGTGAAGACGAGTCTATGTCGTCTGTCGAGATCAATCAGCCAGTCAGGGATGAACAGGGCGCCATCGTTCAGGTCCTGAACAATCTGATGGTCGGCAAGTACGACGTCACGATTTCGGCCGGCCCCAGCTACACCACGCAACGCCAAGAGGCAGCCGAGGGCATGTCGAACCTGGCCCAAGCGTGGCCGCCCCTCATGGATACCGCCGGCGATCTGGTTGTGAAGAACCTGGACTGGCCTGGCGCCGAGGAGATCTCGGAGCGCATCAAGCGCCGCATCCCGCCTCAGATCATTGGCGGCGAGGAAGAATCGCAGCAGGAAGTCCCGGCGCAGGTCGCCCAGCAGCTCCAGCAGCTTCAGCAGGCGCTCGAGCAGGCCACGCAGGAGCTGCAAGACGCCCAGTCCGGGCTTGCGAAGGCGAGGATCGACGCAGCCAGCCGTGTCGAGGTCGCGCAGATCAACGCCCAGAGCCGGCAGGACGTCGAAGAGATCAAGGGCCTGGTGCAGCTGCTCCTGGAGCGAATGCAGCCGCCGCCCATCCTGGAGGCTTCCGCCTACCAGACCGGCAGGCCGCCAAGCCAGCCCCCTGTCCAGATCACTCAGCGCCCGCCCGATGCGGGCGTTGTCGCATCTGGCCCCCAGCAATTTCAGCAATAGCGTTTCGGCGACTTCCGGCGCCGCCTTCCCGGATGTGACCCGTCAAGGATCGAGCAATGAGCGAGCAAGACCAGCAAGAGCAAATCCCCAGCACCGCAGAAGCCCCGGAAGGCGATTCACCCCAGACCGACGAGAGCCAGCGCGAAGGCCAGGAAGGCCAGCAGCAGGAGAAAGACGATCAGGGCCAGGAAAAGCCCAAGGAACTTACCCCGGCTGAGAAGGAAGCCAAGGCGCTGCGGCGTCGTGTCGACCGTCTCACCAAGGCGCGGTACGAGGGAGAGGCTCGAGCACGCCAGCTTGAGGAAGAGTTGCAGCGCTATCGCGCTCAGCAGCCTCAAGACCAGCATGGCCAGGATTCGCCCCGTCAGTTGGGACCTCAAGACGTTGAACGACAAGCGCGAGAGATCGTGGCAGCGGAGCGTTTCAACGCCAAATGCAATGAGGTCGCGCGGCTGGGCGATGAGCAGTACCCGGACTTTGGCGAAAAGCTGAAGGAACTGGGGAATGAGGCCACGTTGTTCAGCAAGGACGGTCGCCCCGAACCTCTGATGGAAGCAATTCTGGATGTGGATGACCCCGCAGCCCTGATCTACCACCTGGGGGCAAACCCCGATGTGGCCGCCGAGATCGCCGAGCTTTCGCCTCGGCAGCAGGTGCGCCGCCTGGCAGTCATCGAGTTGCAGTTGAAGTCCACGCCGAAAGAACAGAAGCCCGCGAGCGCTCCGGCGCCCGCTGTCACGAAAGCCCCGCCTCCCATTCAGCCGAACCGTTCCGCCTCGGGCCAATTTACCAAGGACCCCGACGCGATGACGGACGCCGAGTGGTGGGCATCGCAACGCAAATCCTAACCGAGAGGTAAGCCACCATGGCCACCACCAATGTTCTGACCCACCAGATGCTCGCCCGCGAGTCCGCCAAGATGTTTCTGGAGGAAGCGCCGTTCATCGCCAACATCAACAAGGGCCGCCAGGAAGAATTCGGCGCCATCACCCAGGGCTTCAAGAAGGGCGACACCGTTCGCATCAAGATCCCGCCCGTGCCCACCGTCTACAACGGCGCGGTGTTCGCCGAAGGCGGCACGCCCGACGACTTCGGCGAACGCGAGGTCAATCTGACCGTGGACACCCAGAAGCACACGGGTATCCAGTTCGGCGCCGCCCAGAAGAAGCTGGATTTGAGCGAGTTCAAGGAGCGCTACCTGCGCCCGGCGATTCAGACGCTCTCGTCGGTGGTCGAGGCCGACCTGCTCCAGCGCGCCTATGCCGGCGTGCCGAGCCTGGTGGGGACGCCCGGCAGCGTGCCGACGCAGATGAAGACGTACGGCCAGGCCCGCAGCAAGCTGCAGCACTACCTGGCACCGGCCAGCGACCGCAGCGTGGTCTTCAGCTCCGACGCCAACCTGGAACTGGTGGATTCGTCCAAGGCGCTGTTCCACGCCAAGAAGGAGATTGACCGCGGCTTCCTGCGCGGCTCTATCGGCGAGGCCCAGGGCGCGGACTTCTACGAGCATCAAAGCTGCCCCATTCACACCAACGGCTCCAAGGTCGCCGGCGTGACGGTCTCGGGTGCCAGCCAGTCGGGCACGTCGCTGGTCGTGGGCGGGCTGACCGCCGCCGACACCATCACCAAGGGTTCGGTGTTCACCATCGCCGGCGTTTACGCCACGCATCCGCTGACCGGGCTGCCGTATGCCCACCTGCAGCAGTTCGTGGTGACCGAGAACTTCACGGCGTCCGGTACCACGGGAACCATCAGCATCTACCCGGCGTTGAAGGCCGCGATGCCCAACAAGACGGTTTCGGCGCTGCCCGCCAACAGCGCCGCCCTGACGTTCGTTGGCAGCGCCAGCACCGCCTACCGGCAGAACCTGATGTTCCACCGTGACGCCTTCACCACCGCGATGGTGCCGCTGGACGTGCTGCCGGGCTGCGAAGGCTACACGGCCCGTCTGCCGAACGGCTTCAGCGTCCGGGTGATGACCGGCGGCGATTTCACGAACGACAAGGAAGCGACCCGTATTGACGTGCTGTACGGGTTCGCAGTCGTTCGCGGCATCCACGCCAGCCGCATCACCGAGTAAGGCGCGGGCCGGGCTTCGGCCCGGCCTATCTCTTGAGGAGAACTCATGTTCCAGGAATACCCCAAAGCCCTGTATCGGGGCGAAGAATTCACGACCGTCCTCGGCGCCGAAGCGGAAGCCGAGAAGCGCGCCGAGGGGTGGCACGATTACGGCCAAGACGCCATCCAGGCGGCTGAAGCGTCCGAACCGGATGCCAAGGACGAGCGGGCCGAGCTGCTCGCCAAGGCGAAGGAACTTGGCATCGACGCAAAAGGCACCTGGGGAGTCCAGAAGTTGAAAGACGCCATCCAGGCGGCCGAGGATCAGTAATGGCGCACGCGCTCGATCTGATCCAGCGGGCCATGCGGCGCATTGGGGTGTTGGCGCCGGGCGAAAGCCCCACCGCTGACGAAACGCAGGATGCGCTGGCAGTTTTCAACGGCATCATCGAGCAGTTCACGCTGGATTCCCTCGGGGTATACCGGCGCATCGAGCTGGTACACCCGATGAATGGGTCGGCCAGCTATTCCATCGGTCCCACCGGCGACATCGTGGCCGACCGTCCGCTACGGATCGAAAGTGCCTTCTCTCGTCTGGATCAGCTGGACCGCGGCATCAACATCGTGGGCGACGACCAGTTCAACTCCGTTGCCTACAAGACGACGCAGGGGCGCCCGGACTTCCTGCGCTATGACGCAGCGATGCCGAATGGCCGGTTCGACCTCTGGCCGATTCCGGATTCGGCCTATCAGCTTCACCTCATCGTCGCCTCGCAGTTCCTGCCGATCGATCACCCCTCGGACGAAATCATCTTGCCGCCGGGGTATGGCCGCGCGCTGGTGCTGTCGCTGGCGTTGGACCTCTGCGGGGAGTTTCAGCGGCCCATTCCTGCCGGCCTGACGGAGCTGACGACGAACGCAGTTGCCGCCGTGCGACGGAACAACATCGAACCGGTATCTGCTGTGTTCGACCCGGCGCTGACCGGCCAGCGATTCCGCGAATTCAGGGACGCCGACTGATGCAAATCCCCTTCGTCGGCCCGGCCTATCGCGCCCGCAGCTTGAACATCAACGCGCAGCGCTGCGTTAACTTCTACCTGGAGTCGGGCGGCCCGGATGGTCGCGCACGCGCGGCGCTGATCGGCACGCCCGGCCTGGTGCGCAAGCTCGTGCTGCCGAACGCGCCCTGCGAGGTGCGCGCGGCCGAGGTGTTCAAGGGCGAGCTGTGGGTGGTCGGCGGCAACAAGCTGTACTCCATCACCAAGGCCTGGGTCGCCACCGAGCGCGGCACGCTGGACACAAGCACCGGAAATGTGTCGATCCAGGCGAACAACAGCCAGCTGATGCTGGTTGACGGCGTCTCGGGCTACATCTGGGACCAGCCTGACGCCACGTTCGGCCGCATCACCGACGCGGAATTCCCGGCCGGTGCGCGCACGGTGTCCTACATCGACAGCTATTTCGTGGCCGAGACGCCGAACACCGAGCAATTTTCCATCAGCTCGCTGGGCAATGGCCGCGAGTGGGACGGTACCGACTTCACGAGCGCGGAGGGCGCGCCCGACAACATCGTCACGCACCTGACCGACCATCGGCAGTTGTGGGTGCTGGGCGAGACCACGATTCAGATCTACGAGAATACCGGCAATGCCTCGTTCCCTCTGGAGGCCAGCGGTACGGCTTTCATCGAGGTGGGGTGTGTGGCGCCCGCCAGCGCCAAGCGCTTCGATAACTCGGTCGTGTGGCTGGGCCAGGACGAGAACGGGCAGGGCATCGTCTGGAAGGCGGCCAACTACAACCCTTCGCGCATGTCCGACCACGGCCTGGAATTCGCGATGCAGAGCTACCCGCGCATCGACGACGCCCGGGCCTTCACCTATCAGCAGGACGGCCACACCTTCTACGTGCTGACCTTCCCGTCCGCCGATGCGACTTGGCACTTTGACGCGGCGACGGGCACATGGGCAGAACGGGCATGGCTGGATTCCAGCACGGGCCAGCTGCACCGGCACCGCGCCAACTGCCACGCCGCATTCAACGGGCAGAACATTGTGGGCGACTGGGAAAACGGCATCCTGTACGCCCTGGACCTGAACACGTTCACCGATGACGGCGCCGCGATCATGTCGCTGCGCGCGGCGCCGGCGCTGGCCGACGAGCAGGCGTTCCTGTTCTTCGGCTCCCTGCAGGTCGACGTTGAGGCGGGCGTGGGCCTGCCGACCGGCCAGGGCGAAGACCCCAAGATGATGCTGCGGTATTCCGATGACGGTGGCCACACCTGGAGCAACCGCCGCGAGGCTTCGATGGGCCGCATCGGCGCTTACGGCGCGCGCGCCAAGTGGAACCGACTGGGCCGCGGGCGCAATCGCGTCTTCGAAATCAGCATCACCGACCCGGTCAAGCGCATCGTGCTGGGTGCATATGCCGACGTCGCGAAGGGGACTGCGTGATGGCCGGCCCGATCCAGCAAACCACGCAGATCAACCTGCCCAACCCGCGCACGCCGCTGATCCGCTTCCAGTTGCCGAATGGGCCCGAGGTTTTCGGCTATCCGACGCGCGAGTTCATGGCGTTGCTGCGCCAGTTGACAGTGCGCGTCGGAGGTACGGGCGGCGACGTCGACATCATCACGCCCGATTCCGACATCCTGCCGCCGCTGGGCGCTGACGCTGGCGGGGACGCGGCGCTCGGCGTCGAACCGCTGATGCTCGTCAGCGGCGCCCAGTTGCAAGAAATGGTCAGCCACGCGGTGGCGGTCGAGGTGCAGATGGCGCTTGCCAGCATGCAGGCGTCCGACCAGGTTTCCGACCAGATCACCAAGGCGCCGCGCGTGCAAGACAGCCCCCTTGCGTCGGAAATGACCATGGGGAGGTCTGCATGAACGGCACCGTCAGTTCTGAAATGGTCATGTGCCCGGTACCTCCCGAGCCAGGCCCGGGCGCGAATCCGTACCAGATCGCGGTCACGGCGTCGCCGATGACCTACACCGCCCGCCGCCGCGAGGCGCTGCACATCACCGGCGGCACGGTCAGCACGATCAGTTACGTGCGCGGCCAGCTGCTGCTAGCCCTTGGCCTCGTGACTGGCGGCCAGCTCATCGAGCTGAACCCTGGCGACCAAGTGCGCATTGCCTACCTGACCACTCCCACCATCTGGAACCTCCCGAGGTAACCATGCAACGAATCCCTGTAGCCATCCCGGCGGCCCAACTGACCACGTCGGCCGCTCCCTACTACACCGCGCCCACCGGCACCAAGGCGACGATCAACAACCTGTCGCTGACCAACACCAGCGCCGCAGTTGTGACAGCGACCCTGCACCGTGTGCCGAGCGGCGGCACGGCGTCGGCCAGCAACATGATCCTGTCCGCCTTCAGCTTGCCGGTCGGCTCGACCTACGTTCCGCCGCAGGCGATTGGCCTGCAACTGGAAGCGGGCATGACCCTGCAGGCGCTGGCGAGCGCTGCGACCTCCGTCACCATCGCCGGTGGCGCTTACGAAACCTCGGGATCCTGATCCACATGAAGCACTTTCACTTCTTGGCCCATGGCGCCGACGTGAACCCCCTTATGCTGGCCATCCGCCGCCGACCGGACCTGTGGAAGGAAGACACGTTCCTGCGCCACTACCCGCAAGGTCCGTTCGGACAGACCGAATCCATCATGCTCAGATTCCCCGAGAAGGTGGAGGGGCTGACGGAAGAGCAGATCGAGGCCTACAAACAGAATCAACTGGCCGGGCACGACCAGTACGAAGCCGTCGACTACCCGGCCTACGCTGTCCTGCACGAAGCGCGGCCGCTGGTCATGAACCTGATGGCGCGAGTGCAGGGCGAGCGTCTGGGGCGCGTGATGATCAACAAGGTGGCGGCGGGCGGGCGCATCTTCGCGCACGCTGACACGCCCGAGCAGACGCGCTACTACACCCGATTCCACATCGTGCTGCATGGCCTGCCCGGCGCCGTCCTGAAGGCCGGAGACGAAGAGATCAACATGAACACCGGTGATGTTTTCTGGTTCGACAACAAGCAGGTGCATGAGGTGATCAACAACAGCCGCGACGACCGCGTAAGCATGGTCGTGGACATCCGGACGGCGAGGTAGCCATGCTGACCGCGCACGTCGAGAACCTGACCGAGCGTTTGGAAGACCTCAAGCCGCTGTTCCCGCTGCATTGGGAAGAACTCGCCCTGAACAAGGACAAGGTGCCGCTGGATCCCCAGTACCACGTCTACCTGCAGCGGGACGCGCGCGGCGAGGTCATCTTCGTGACGTTGCGCGACGCCGGCGAACTGGTGGGGTACTTCGTGGGCTTCGTGGCGCCGGGGCTGCACTACCAAACCTGCCTGACCTGCCACATGGACATCCTGTTCCTGCGCAAGGACAAGCGCGGTGGCCGCGGCGGCGTGATCCTGCTCAAGGCGGTCAAGGCAGAACTGAAGCGGCGCGGCGTGCAGCGCTGGTTCGTGGGCACCAAAGCACACATGGACATCGGCCGGCTGTTCGAGGCGATGGGGTTTGAACACGTAGAGACCACGTACAGCGCGTGGTTGGGAGACTGAAATGGTCGCAGCAGCAGTAGGAGTGGGGACCGCGGTTGCAGGCGTTGCCAGCAGCTCGATGAGTTCCAGCGCCGCAGGGAAGGCGGCAGATGCGCAGGCCCAGTCCGCCGCGGACGCCAACCAGCTCCAGCGGGACATTTACGACCAGAATCAGGCGAACCTCCAGCCCTACCTGGATTTCGGCTCGTCCGGCATGAACGCGCTGGCGTACCGCTTGGGGCTGGGCGGCGTCAGCCCGAGCGGGCAGAGCGTTGCCAACCTGACCTATGACCAGATCCGGGAGGAACTGCTGCCGCAGTTCAGCGGTTCCGGTGGCTCCGGTGGCATGAGCGGAAACCCACCGAGCTTGGCGGAATTGGGAATCTCCGGCGCCTCGAATGCGACTTGGGGGTACGACCCATACAAACAGAAATGGGGCTACAAGGTCGACACCACCACTGGCGGCGACGCCGACATGCCGATCAGCTATTGGCAGTATGCAGATGGTTACCAGCCCGGAGGCGGCGCCGACAATGAGGCCGCGCTCGAAGCCGCCATCCAGAAGCGCTTGGCCGATCAGGCGGCTGCCCAGGCTGCCGCGCAGAAGGATCCGCTGTACGGCTCGTTGCTAGACACTTACCGCGAGTACACGCCTTTCTCGATGTCGGACTTCAACGCCGATCCTGGATACCAGTTCCGCCAGCAGCAGGGCGAGCAGGCGATCGAGCGCATGGCGGCCGCGCGCGGCGGCCTCAACTCCGGGCGCGCGGCGAAGGACCTGGCAGCGTTCAACTCCGGGCTCGCCAGCCAGGAGTACCAGAACGCCTACGGCCGGTACAACAACGACTACCTGACGGGCTTCAACGCCTTCAACACGAACCAGAACAACATCTACAACCGCCTGATGGGCGTTACCGGCGTCGGTCAGTCGTCGGCGTCGGCGCTTTCAGGGGTCGGCAGCGGCTATGCAAACCAGGTCAGCAACAACACGCTGCAGGCCGGGAATGCGGCTGCGGCCGGCATCGTCGGTCAACAGAACGCGATCAACAGCGGCATCGGTTCGGTGACGAACGCGCTTGCCGGCTATGCGGCCAACCGGCCTCAGGGGACGAGCGGCTACAGCGGTGCGTTCCAACCGACTGCCGGCGTCGGCGGTCTCAGCAGCGGTTCCGGCCTCAACGGATGGTGGTAAATCATGGCACTCGACACGAGCATTCCCCTTCAGGTTCGCCCGGCCCAGATCGAAAGCCCGCAGAACGTGCTGATGAACGCGGTCCGCCTGCAAGCCGCGCAAGGCCAGCTTGCCGATCAGCAGCGCATGACGACTGAGCGCAACGCGCTGGCTGACGTCCTGCGCCAGGGGCAGGTTTTCGACGCTCAAGGCCAGCTTACGCCCGGCGGCCTGGGCCAGGTCGCGCAGGCTGCACCGAGCCAAGTTCCGGCCTATGCGCAACTGGCAAACCAGCAGCAGCGCCTGAATCGTCAGGACGAGCTGCAGGGCGTCGGGCTGGCGATGCGAAAGCAGCAGTGGGCGCAGCAGGGTTTCGCCACCGCTGCGACGCCCGAGGCCGCCCGCCAGTACATCCAGAGCGGTGTGTCGGCGGGGATCCTGACCCCGGAAGAAGCGCAGCGGGGGCTGGCACAGGTGCCGGCGGATCAGGCGTCATTCGATCAGTGGCGCAATCAGATCAACCAGTCGATGATGACGCCGGCGCAGCGCGCAGAGCTGGAGCGCGGCACGTATTCCGCACCGGTGCAGACCAACCAGGGTTTTGCGCAGATCGACCGGAATGGCAACGTGCGCATCCCTACTGGGCCGAACGGCCAACCGCTGATGCCGGTGACCTTGGACGCCGCTGGCCAGGGCGCAGCAGCGCAAGCGAAGGCGTATGGCACTGCTCAGGGGAAAGCCCAGGCGGCAAACCAGCAGGAATTCGGGCAGGCCGAGGCGACCGCGAACCAGATCATGGGCGTCATCGATCAGGCGATCAATCACCCCGGGCGCGGCTATGCCACGGGCGCCTCGTCCATGCTCCCGATCATCCCGGGCACCGACGCGGCCGACTTCAACGCGGTGCTGGACCAGATCAAGGGGCAGGCGTTCTTGCAGGCCTTCGAAAGCCTCAAGGGCGGCGGCCAGATCACGGAAGTGGAAGGCACGAAGGCCACGCAGGCTATCGCGCGCCTGGAGCGGTCGCAGTCTGAGGCCGAATTCGTCAAATCGCTGCAGGAACTGCGCAGCATCGTCGCAAACGGTCTGGAGCGCGCGCGGCGTAAAGCTGGCGCTGCGGCCGCGCCGGCAACTGGCGCAGCCACCAGCGCCGGCCCGGCGCGTGAGGTCGCTCGACGCGGCCGCCTGCCGGATGGTCGCCAGGTCGTCGAATACAAGGATGGCACTCGCGAGGTGATCCAGTAATGGCCATGAACGATCTGCTGCGCCTTGTCGCGCAGGCCGAGAGCGGAAACCGGGACTACGACGCCGCCGGCCGCGTGGTGACGTCTCCCGTTGGCGCCAAGGGCCGCATGCAAGTGATGGACGCCACCAACCGCGACCCGGGATTCGGCGTGCGCCCAGCGGCCGACGACAGCCTGGAGGAGCGTGCGCGCGTGGGGCAGGACTACTTGGGCGCCATGGTCAACTATTACGGCGGCGACGTGCGCAAGGGCTTGGCCGCCTACAACGCCGGGCCCGGCAACGTCGACCGCGCGCTGGCGCGTGCGCAGCAGGCCGGCGATGCAGACTGGATGCGCTACCTCCCCAAACCCGAGGAAACCGTCCCCTACGTCGAGAAGATCGTGGCGGGCATGCGCGGGCAGCCGGGCGTGCTGGACACGGTTGCGGCCTCTGTGTTCCCGGCCGCTACTGCGGCTCCCGCGCCGGATGTGGACTGGAACAGCGTGACGTGGGATGAGCCCGCCGCGCCGCCGGCCGCGGCACTCGCCAAGCCGGGCGAGGTGGACTGGTCTACCGTGCAATGGGAAGGCGCAGATACCCCGGCGCGCAGCCCCGACGGTGCGCTGCGCGTCGAAATGTCCCAAGAGTCGAACCCAGCCGCGGCCGCTACTGCCGCACAGCCTACGCAAGCACAGAAGATCCAGGCCAGCGCCTTCGGCCGCATGGCGCAGGGCGCCGTGGTCGACCCGCTGAACGCTGGCGCGCAACTCCTGGTGAATGCCGCGCCTGGTGGAGTGGTGGACGCCGTCAACTCCGCCACGCAGTATGTCAACGAACTGCCGGTCATCGGCCCGGTCACGCGCGCGCTCGGCATGACGCCCGCTACGGCGCAGGACGTCAACCAGGGCGTCCAGCAGCAGGAACAGCAATACCAGGCCGCCCGCCGCGCCACAGGGAACGATGGCTTTGACTGGGCCCGCCTGTCTGGCAGCGTGGCGGCGACTGCGCCGCTGGCCGCCGCGATGGCGCCGGCCGCAGGATTGTCTGTTCCGGCGTCGATGGCAACTGCGGCAGGCTCTGGCGCAGTCTTTGGTGGCCTCCAGCCGGTTACTGAGGGGGGAGACTACGCAGAGAATAAGCTGCGGCAGATGGCGGTAGGCGGAGTCTCCAGCGGTGCACTATCGGGCGTTGGGAATGCGCTTTCCCGCGTTATCAGCCCGCGCGCGTCCGTCAATCCCAACGTGCAGACGCTGCTGGATGAAGGGGTGACGCCGACGCCCGGACAGCTGCTGGGCGGCACGGCGCAGCGCATGGAAGACAAGGCGGTTTCCATCCCCATCGTGGGGGACGCTATTCGCGGCGCGCGCGAGCGGGGGATTCAGGAATTCAACGAGGCGGCGCTGAATCGCGCTGTCGCGCCGCTGGGCCAGCGCGTCACAGCCACCGGCCGGGAAGGCATGCAGCAAGTGCAGCGCATCGTGGGGGACGCCTACGACGACATCATCCCGCGGCTCAACTTCCGAGCTGACAACCAGTTTGCCCAGGAGATCGGCACGCTGCAGCAGATGGCGCAGACGCTGCCGCCCGCGCAGGCACAGCAGTTCGAAACAATCCTGCGCGACCAGGTTATAGGGCGGCTGACGCGCCAGGGCGGCGCCACCGGCCAGAATTACCGCGCCATCGAGAGCGAGCTGGGCCGCCTGGGTGCGAACTACCGTAGCAGCGCGGTCGCCGGCGAGCGCGAGCTGGGCATGGCGATCACGGAACTGCAGGCTTCGCTGCGTGAAACGCTCACCCGTTCGAACCCGCAGGTCGCGCAGGAACTGGCGTCCATCAACCAGGCCTATTCGATGCTGACTCGGTTGCAGCGCGCGGCGAGCGCGACGGGCGCGGATGAGGGCGTATTCACGCCGGCGCAGTTCTCGGCCGCAGTGCGTGCGGCGGACGGGACGGTTCGGAAAAACGCCTACGCGCGCGGGGGTGCGCTGATGCAGGATCTGTCGGACGCCGGGCGCGGCGTCATGAACACGACGGTCCCGAATTCAGGGACGTTCGACCGTGCCGCCCTGGTCGGCGCGGCCACGCTTTCCGCCGCCAATCCGCTCTTCCCAGTAGGGCTCGCGGCGGGCGCGCTCCCGTACCTGCGCGGGCCGAACCGCCTGGCGGCAGCGCTCATAGCACGCCGCCCAGAAATCGCACCACAGCTTGCTGAGCGCATATCCGGTGTCTTGCCGGCAGCGGGCGTCGTGGCCGCTCCAGCCCTGAATCAACTGTTTCAGCCATGACGTGATCCAGGGCATAACCCCAAGAATGGCGCCGCCGATCAAGACGCGCCAGAACTGTTCATCATTCATCCGATTCTGCCCCGCCCCGAGCGGGGCTTTTTATTGAGGTCGAAAAATGGCCGTCGCGTCCTATATCCTGCCCCGCTTCAAGGCCATCGACGACTACGGTCGGCCGATGGTCGGGGCAAAGCTCTACACCTATCAGAACAAGACCACCACGCCGGCGCCGACCTACCAGGACGCGCAGCAGAGCGCCGCCAATACGAACCCGATTGTATTGGATGCTTCGGGGGAGGCGGTCGTTTACCTGCTTACGGATCAGGTCTACACCTTCGTCCTCAAGGACCGCGACGAGGTCTCCGTCTGGACGCAGGACGACGTCACCAGTGCCGTATCTCCCCAGGAGTTGGTCGAGATCGTGGAAGATCTTGCGGCATCTGATGGGTCATCCCTGATCGGATTCATCCAGTCCGGCGCGGGCGCAGTGCCCCGGACGGTTCAGGATAAATTGCGGGAAGTTGTCAATGTTGACGATTTCGGGGCGGTTGGCGATGGCGTGGCGGACGACACCAGCGCTGTGCAGCTCGCGTTGAATTCCGGCGCAGCAGTCGTTGAGTTCAGGAAGGGCGGGATCTACCTGTGGAAGGATGCAAACGGCCCGACGGTGAAATCCAATACGATCGTTCGAGGGAATGGCGCGGTGATCTCGCAGCCGAACAAGGACGAAAGCGCGACCAGCTCGGTAGGCGTTGAGTATTGCGGGTTCCGCGTTGAACCTGGCTCAACGGGTATCGAGTTCAATGGCTTGGAACTGCGCGGACCCTTCTACGGGCTCACGGTTCAACCGATCTATCGATCTATTGGGATCAGTATCTCAGGCCGCTACGACCAGTATTTCTACAA
Organism: Achromobacter sp. NFACC18-2; assembly: GCF_900108985.1. Classification (NCBI taxonomy): domain Bacteria; kingdom Pseudomonadati; phylum Pseudomonadota; class Betaproteobacteria; order Burkholderiales; family Alcaligenaceae; genus Achromobacter; species Achromobacter sp. NFACC18-2. The sequence goes on from NZ_FNYM01000015.1 coordinate 25,617, forward strand.
CAACCCCAACTACCCGGCCAACCCACCGACGCCTGTCTCTGGCACGTCCTCGGACATCGTGGTGCGCCACTGCGTGATCGAGGGATGGGGCCAGTCGGGAATCATCGCCGATCAGATCGACCGGTTCTCTGCGAACTTCAACCGCATCCGGCACTGCGGCCGCGACGGCGTTCGGATGTATGGCTGCCGTGAATTCGACGTGACCGGCAACAAGATCGAATACATGGCGCCGGGTTTCCCCGCCGAGGGCATCGACCCCAACAACAACGTGTATGGCGTCACGGCGACCCGGATCTACCACTGCACGAACGCCGACGGCACGCTGACTGACTATCGCAACAGCGCTTATGGCGTCATCGCGCAGAACGTCGTGCGACACTGCCCATCCTGGAAGGCGCTGGACACGCACGGCGGCACCGACATCACCTTCGCCGACAACGTCATCTTCAATGCCCACATCGGCATCGGGCTCGACAAGGGCGGCTACAACTTGGTAGACGGCTTCGCGCCGCCGCGCCGGCTGAAGGTTCGCGGCAACATCATCATCGCCGACCCCTCGAACTCCGCAGGAAACCGCGCGGGCATTTTCGCGGTGGCCCACGATGCGACCGAACAGAACATCGGTGAGGATCTGGAGCTGACCGGGAACCATGTCGAAGGCTTTGGGCAGCAGGTTATTGATGGAAACGTGGTCGTCAGCAACTACCGGCGGGTGGTGATCGGTGATTTCACGATCCGCGGCGGTCTTCGCGCCGGCATCAACTTCCAGAACACCGTCGAGGAATACACGATTGGAAAGGGCGTGATTCAGGACATCGGAATCACGTCCGGTGGCGCTTGTACCGGCATCAATTCGCAGGCGGCGACGCAGCGTGGTGTCATTGACGGCGTGGTGTTCCGCAAAACGGATACTGCCGACACGATGATCGCCATCAGCGCGGCTAGCCCGAGCGCTGGGTATGGCGCAAAGGTCGGCATGGATCTTTCCTTTGTGGGCAACATCACGCCGTTCAATTCCACCGCGGCGTTTATCAGGCAAGACAGTCCCTTCGTGCAAAAAAGCCTAGCCGTGGGGAACATCAACAACAACGGCACGGCGACGATTGTGGTCGCGAAGGGAATCGCCTCTGTCACCAGGACAGGTGTTGGGGTGGTGCGGGTGGTGCTGAGCACCCCAGCCACCACGAATCAGACCCTGTTCCCCCAAGCTACAGGCAAGGGCACGTCCCCGATATCGGCTATGTGCTCGATCATCGACGCTTCGACTATAGACGTCACGACCCGGGATAACGCGGGGGTGGCAGTTGACGCAGCCTTCTTCTTCACCCTTCAGGGGTTCTGACGTGGCGCCCGAGCATCTGGGCGCCAGCAGTGCGGACCTTCGCGGCCTGCATGCCCAGATCCAGCAATGGCGGCAGGAGGAACGCCTTGATATGGCGGCCCATCACGCGGAGAACAAGAGCGAGATGGAAGCGTTGCGCCGGGAAATGCTGGCCCTCTCGTCGGCAGTCAAGACTGCCTTCCCCGGCGGCGACTTCGATGGGCACCGCCGCTATCACGAGCTGCTGATCGCCCGCGAGGAACAGCGTCAACAGATCCGGCGCGAGGTAATCACCCACCTGCTGAAGGGCAGCACGTGGGCCATGTTGCTGGGCCTGTTCTGGATGGTGATCAAGCATGGCAAGGACTACCTGAAATGAACCTGATCCAGGGCTGGCGCCGCAAGTTCCCGCGCCTGTGGAGCGTGCGCCTGTCTCTGCTGGCGGCGCTGCTATCCGCCTTTGAGGTGGGCATGAATCTGTGGCTCACCGGCCGGCCGCCGCTGATAGTGATCGGCGCCGGTCTTTTCTCCCTCTGCGCGGCTATCGCGCGCGTTATCTCCCAGCCGAGGCTGACCAATGAAGACCGGAACTAAGCGCACCCTGCAGGGCACTGTTGGCGCGGGCGCCGCTGCCATCCTGCTGTCTGTCGTCCCCAAGTTCGAGGGTATGGTGCTGCGCGGCTACAAAGACCCCATCGGCATCGTGACAGCATGCGCGGGCCATACTGCGACGGCCGTGCTGGGCAAACCCTACACCGTAGAGGAATGCCGGATCCTGCTGGACCAGGATCTGGTCGAGCATGCGCAGGGCGTCCTGGCATGCACGCCTGGGCTTGCCGGGCACACGAACCAGACGGCTGCCGCGGTTAGCTTCGCCTACAACGTGGGCGTGGGCGCCTACTGCCGATCGGTGACGGCGCGCCGGTTCAATGCTGGCGATTGGGCGGGCGCATGCCGCGCCATGAACCAGGCTGACAGCGGCAAGCCGCAGTGGGTCTGGGCCGGCGGGAAGATGCTGCCCGGCCTCGTCTCTCGCCGCGCCGCTGAGCGCGCGCTGTGCGAAACGGACCTGCCGAAATGATCCCGCGCGCCGCGTGGCCCTACCTGATTGGCCCAGCTCTGGTGATGGGCGCCGCGCTGGGCCTGCGCTGGTACGGCGCCGCCCAGTACCAGGCCGGCGCGGACGCCAAGCAGTCGGAAATCGAAAAGCGCCAGGTCGCCATCGAGCGCGCATGGCAGGAGGAAAGAGATCGTGCTGATGCCAAACACCGCGGCGCCATCCTGGCGCGAGAGGCTGCTGAAAAGACTGTTGCCGCTCAGCGTGGCCGCATTGACGGGCTGCTGCGCCAGCTTGCCCGGCGGCGCGCCGAAACTCCCAGCGCCGGCAGCGGACTTGATGCAGCCGGCCCCGACTGGATCGGAATTATTGGATCGTGTGTCGGACGATATGAGCAGTTGGGAAAAGATGCTTCTCGATGGGCTGATCAGGTGAATGGCCTACAGGGCTATATCCGAGGCCTCGGCATACACCCCTAGGGCCGGTCCGGCGTCAGGTCGTCTGGTAGTTGACCGCCCTGTGCGTGCGGGCAGATTCCGGCCATGATTCCATCTCAGCTATCGCCGTTTCGATCTGGCCGATGTCCAGCCCCTTCAGCCGCTCCGGGTCGAACTCGTGCCATCGCAGCGCGGCCAGCCGGTCGCGGATCGACTCATCTTCGAACCGCCATTTGAAGTGTTTCGCCGGCGTTCCCACCACGATGGAATATGGCGCCACATCGCGGGTCACGACGGAGCCCGTTGCTACGACCGCGCCATCCCCGATTGTGACGCCGGACATGATGTAGGCGTTGTCACCAATCCACACGTCGTGACCAACAAGAACTCGAATGCGGCGGGCCGGGTCGGCGAACTTCAGGACAGGGGGATTGCTGTTCGTCTGAAAGAATGGGCTGGTGGAAAGGGCGCTCAAGTCATGCGCGCCCGATCCAAGCGTCACGTTGCGCCCGATGGAACAGTAGCGGCCGACGATCACAGAGCTTCGAACGAATCCGCTGTTCATGTACGACTGAAAGCCGAAGGCGGCGCCGGCGAGGACTTCGCACTTCCCGAGGGTCACACCCTGCTCAAACCTAAACTTTCTCGGCTCGTAACCGTCGAGGACGGTCAAACCCATGGCCGCAAATTTCTTGTTTTTCATCCCTTCCCTCGGTGACCCAACTATATGGCGGGTTCGATTCTAGCCTTTGGCGACCTGCACCCGCTCCGCCCGCTTTGCCACCCAGAACCAGTGGCTGAACTTGCCGCGCTTGGCCTTCTGCTTGCGGAAGAAGATGCGGACGCGGCCGGCGTGGCCGGCGTCGATTTCCACCGGGTATTCCCGGTCTTCGGCGGTCGCCGCGGGCGGGAGTGTCTTCAGCGCCTCGCCGACGTACTGCCCGGGCACCTGCTCCAGGATTCCGTTGTCGTTCATGTTCCCCCCTTTCAGGACGCCGCGCGCAGAGGCGTGACGTTCCAGTCCTTGCCGCTGGCGCAGCTCTCTAGGTAGGCCGCCCAGAGTTCCAGCGCGGCCCGGCGTTCGGGGATGTCGTCGCGCACGTCGTAGATCGCCTCCATCCCCTTGAGCTTGTGATTCAGGGCCAGCTCCGATATTTCGTTGCTCACGCCCAGATTGCGCATGTGGCCCTTGGCGGTGCTGCGCGTGTCGTGCGGGGTGAACCGGCGGATGTCCAGGTCGCCGCGGTCGAAGGCGCGCCGGATGGCTGCCCAGAGTGTCGTTTCTCCGACGTGCGTGTCGCCGCCCTGGTTGCGCCGGCGGCGCTCGTGCCTGGCCGGCAGCACCCATTCCGACGTGCCGGCCAGGGCCTGCAGTTGGCGGAACCAGCCGGCTACGGTCGGCGTGAGCGGCACGGTGAAGCCGCGGCGGACCTTGACGTGTTCTTCTGGCACCCACCAGGTGCCGCGGTCGAGGTCGACATACTCCCACCGGGCCTTGGCCAGCTCCACCGACCGCACGCAGGTGGCCAGCAGGATGCGCAGCGCCAAGGCGTTCTCGGTGCCGATATCCTCGATGTTGGCTAGCAGGCCGCGTAGCTCGGCCTCGGTCAGCATCACGCGGCGCTTGATCGGCGGGCGCGGCCCCATGAGGGATACCAGATCTACGCCGGCGGCCGGATTCGTGTCGATCAGGCGCAGGCCGCAGGCGTGGGCGAAAAGCTGCTTGGCCGTGGTCAGGATCCGTTTGCTGATCGTCCACGTGCGCTTTGCTGACGTGAGCATGTGCACGACGTCGGACGGTTGCACCTGGTCCACGGGAATGACGCCCAGCTTGGGCAAGATCACCTTGTCCAGATCCCAATTCCGGTAGGTGATGGTGTCGGCGGCCAAGCCCGAGAGCTTCTTGGCGCGGAAGTCCTCGACCAGCGTCCGAACGTTCGATACTTTGGTTGCCCGGGCTTTGGTCCGTTGCTTCTCCAGCGCAGGGTCGGCGCCGCGGTCGATTGCCGCCCTGAAATCCCGCGCCGCCTTGCGCGCAGCCGCCAGGGAAATGTCGGGGTAATTCCCGATCGTGACTTCTTTTTGCGGGCCACCTTGGCGATAGCGCAGCACCCATGTCGCGGTACCAGCCGCTGACAGGGTGAAGGTCAGTCCGTCGCCGTCGCTGCGCGCCAGCTTCTCGCCCGCGCTGACCCAGCGCCTAAGCTGGATGTCGTCCAACAGATGTTTTTCCCGTTTTGCCACCCGAATCCCCTCTGAAATGAGTAGCTAGGCGCTCTGGCTACTCACCTGGCTACTCATTGAACTGTCGCCAGCAAAGTACTACATGCAACGCCGGGAAACAAAACAGCCCGCGTTTATGCGGGCTGGCGAGGGATCGGGTGCATGTTGGGAAACAGCAGGCCACCCGGATCGGGCTTGCAGGTGGCGAGTTTCATGTTGTTGGTAGACCGGTGATTATTGCGATTGTCGGCGCTGCCGTTCAAGGACCGGTCTAGCTGCACATCTGGCTACGATCCGGGGTACAGGCAGCCGGTGCGAAGGACAAGGCCAGATGATACCTGCTTACGATTGGAGCCCATGAAAGGCAAATCTATCGGACCACGCCTATTCACCAATTTGGACGAATAGCGCACCCTGGCACCGTCGATCACATTTTGGAGCCGCCGATGTTCGAATGGGATTTCCTGCTCAACAGCCAACCCATGAGCAAGCTAAAAGGCCGTGGGCTGTCCGTGAATGCCTTCTCAGGAAAGGAGGGCCACTTCAACCAGTGTGAGTCCGCCTGCCTACGCAATGTGGGGCCAATTCCAGCCGGCAAGTATTACATTGTGGATCGGCCGACCAGTGGCCTGCGAAGTGCGATTAATACGTGGATAGGCGGCCGATGGGATTGGTTTGCTCTCTATGCTCAAGACAGTAAAGTGGACGATTGGGTTTTCTGCCATGAAGTTGAGCGCGGAAATTTCCGGCTACATCCCAAAGGCCGGAGGGGAATCAGCGAAGGGTGCATAACCATCGATAGCGCCTCGGACTTTGCGGCTGTGCGCAGGACGCTTTTGGGGAGCGAAGGTACCGCTATTCCCGGATCCGTACTCAAGGCTTACGGCATCGTGAACGTGCGATGCGCAAGGGGTCTTTGATGCGCAGGCTTTTGCGTTACTTTCTTCTGGCTCTTTGGCTTATCGTGTCGACGATCGGGTTGACGCTACTTTGGATTCGTGACCCGAGTTTGTGGGCCCCCATTCCGCAGTGGGTCTGGGAGCAAGTGAACCGGCACGTAGAGATTCGCTGCTGCGAAGAGGCCGCCGACGTCGAATACCTTGTGGTTTTTACCGCTGCAGCGATGACCGTGGTTCTGGCGACCGCGCTGATCTGGATTGCCGTGCGCGGTTTGCGTCGGTGCAAGACGCCTGTCCCGTAGTTCGGTTTCGCCGGCTCCAGCGTCGCACAAGCACAGCCCAGATAAAAATCGGGGCTGTCCGGTTGTTGCTACTCGCTGATGTGATTGAATCGTACCGACCCCGGCTCGATTCCGCCGCGCCGCAGCCTGCCGTCCACATCTTCGTGGTCTGCGGCCGAACTATCCGTCTCGGGCAAGTCCAGCCAGTTTGCAAGATCCTGCTTGGCTTGATGCAGTTCGGAAATTCCGCCATTCACGAGGGCCACGCCCTCGCCGCCGTCGAGCTTTCGGTAGGTGATCTGCGTCTTCATCGTGTCTCCTGAGTTTTGGTGAATCTGCCGTTCCACCGTAACACACGATGCATCGGTCGGCCTCAGCCGGGCGGCGAGCCGAATGGCGCTGTCACCTCCGTCATCACCCCTTCACCAGCCCCCCGTCCACAATCAGATTCTGTCCCGTCACCGCCCGCGACCACGGGCTGGCGAAGAACAGCACCGCGTCGGCGAACTGTTCGGGCGTGGTGACTTCGCGCAGCGGGGTGCCGGCGGCGATCATGTCGAAGACGGCGTCGGGCGTGGCGGCCGAGGCGTCGGTGGTGCGCAGCAGGCCGCCGGACACCATGTTGACGGTGATGCCGTCCGCGCCCAGCTCGTGCGACAGGGTGCGGGTGAAAGCGAGCAGGGCGGCCTTGGCGGCGGTGTAGTCGTGGTACGGCACGACCGGGTTCTGGACCAGGTTGGTGCCGACGTTGATGATGCGTCCGCCGCCGGCGGCGCGCATGCCGGGCAGGGCGGCCTGCGTGGTGTTCAGGGCGGCGCGCACGCTGCCTTCGAGCTGGGCGTTCATCTGCGCCCAGTCCAGCGTGTCGGCGTGGGGGCGGGCGTCGCCGTTGAACTGGAAGGCGGGCAGGGCGTTGTTGACGATGGTGTGGACCGGCTGGCCGAAATGCTCGCTGGCGCGCGCGACCATCGCGGCCACGGCGGCCGGGTCGCGCACGTCGGCCTGCACGGCCAGGGCGCAGTCCGGGGCGGACGCCGCGAGCGCCTGCGCGCGATCGGCGCTGTTCAGGTAGTTGATGACGACCCGGGCGCCTTCACGCAGGAAGGCTTGGGCGATGGCGGCGCCCAGGCCGCGGCTGGCGCCGGTGACGATGACCAGTTGCTGGTCCAGGTTCAGTTGCGGGCGTTGCGATGACATGGGTAAACGGTTTCCTGCTTAGTGTTCGGAGCCGCTGTTGAGCATGCGGCTGCGGGCTTTTTCGATGTGGGCGCGCATGACGTTGCGCGCGCCGTCGGCGTCCTGGTCGCGGATCAGGGTGTAGATGTGGCGGTGTTCGTCGATGGCGGCGCGCGTGCGCTTCCAGGGTTCACTGTGCACCAGATGGCGCATGACGTTCACGGCGTGGCTGACGTCGTACTCCAGTGACTTGAGCACCTGCACGAAGCGCTGGTTGCCGGTGGCGGACGCAATCGCGCGGTGAAAGCCGTAGTCGTGATGGTGGGCGATGGCGCCGGACGCGTCGGCTTCTTCGTAGCCGGTCAGCATGCGGTCCATTTCCTGCAGATCCTCGGGGGTGCGGCGCAGCGCGGCGAGGTGGGCGCATTCGGGTTCGATCACCATGCGTAGTTCCAGGCCTTCGAGGATGTGGCCGACCCGGCGCGCGGGGTCGATTGCCGGCATGCCGCCCATCAGGTCCGGCTTGGACTTCACGTAGGTGCCCGATCCCCGGATGGAATCCACGAGCTGGTCTTCGCGCAGCCGGTCCAGCGCCTGGCGCACGACGGGGCGCGACACCTCGAACAGCGCAGCCAGTTCCAGCTCCGTGGGCAGCTTGTTGCCGGGCGCGATCTTGCCGGTGGCGATCGCGTAGAAGAGGCTTTCGTAGACGCGCTCGGCAAAGCGCTCGGCGCGGACGTAGCCCAGGCCGGACGCCACTTCCGCCAGCACGTCCAGTTCGGGACGGGGGCGGGTGGCCGCGGCCAACAGCGATTCGAGCTGCGGGTCACGCACGTTGCTCATCAGGCGCGCTCCTTGAAGATGGGGGACGGGTTGTCATCCTTCATGACTAACCCGTGGGGCGCTAAGCCCCTGAAATATTAGGGATAACCCGGTCATTCAGAAAAATGTCCCGAAGCTTGGGATAAAAGCTGTCATTCCAATTGACAAGTTGCGGGGCGCTCCCGTACCTTGCCATCAAACCACAACGCCCGCGCGCACGACGCGCCGGCGGCGCAACCGGCCCAGCCGCCGGGAAGCGCCTGGAGACACGCAGATCCCCCCAACCGGCCGTTCGGCCGCTACTTTACTCCGCACATCGTGACTCAGAAGAACTTTATCGCCAACCAATGGGTGGCCGCTGCCACCGGTGAAACCATTCCCGTCCTGAACCCGTCCGATGGCAAGCCGTTCGAGGAACTCGCCCGCTCGAACGAAGCCGACGTGGACCGCGCCGTGCAGGCCGCGCGCCAGGCCTTCGAGGGCGAGTGGGGCCAGATGGCGCCCGCCGTTCGCAGCCGCCTGCTGATGAAGATCGCGTTTGCCCTGCTGGACCGCCAGGAAGAACTGGCCCAGCTTGAATCGGCCGACACCGGCAAGCCCATCAAGCAGGCTCGCGCCGACGCCGCTGCCGTGGCGCGTTACTTCGAGTTCTACGCCGGCGCGGTCGACAAGCTGCACGGCGAGACCATTCCCTACACGCCGGGCTTCACCGTCCTGACGGTGCGCGAGCCGCACGGCGTCACCGGCCACATCGTGCCCTGGAACTACCCCCTGCAGATCTTCGGGCGCAGCGTCGGCGCGGCGCTGGCCGCGGGCAATGCCTGCGTGGTCAAGCCTGCCGAGGACGCCTGCCTGTCGCTGCTGAAGCTGGCCGAGATCGCCGCCGAGGTCGGGCTGCCCGCGGGCGCGCTGAACATCGTCACCGGCTACGGCCACGAAGCGGGCGCCGCGCTGTCCGCGCATCCCGGCATCGACCACATCTCGTTTACCGGCTCGCCGCAAACGGGCAAGATGGTGGCCCACGCCGCCGCGGAAAACCACGTGCCGGTCACGCTGGAACTGGGTGGCAAGTCGCCGCAGATCGTGTTCGACGACGCCGACCTGGACGCCGCGATGCCCGTGCTGCTGGGCGCCATCATCCAGAACGCGGGCCAGACGTGCTCGGCCGGCAGCCGCGTGCTGATCCAGCGCGGCGTGTATGAAACCGTGCTCAAGCGCCTGTCGGACGCGTTCGCGGCCACGGTGACCGGCCCGGCCGCCGCCGACCTGGACGTCGGCCCGCTGATCAACGCGCGCCAGCAGGACCGCGTGCGCGGGTTCCTGGCCGAGGCCGAAGCGCAAGGCATGAAAGTGGCCGCGCGCGGCAAGCTGAAGGATGGCACGCCGGAAGCGGGCTTCTACCAGCCGCCCGTCCTGTTCCGCGACGTGCCGCCGGATAGCCGCCTGGCGCAGGAAGAGGTCTTCGGTCCGGTGCTGGCCGCCATGGTGTTCGACACCGAGGAAGAAGCGCTGGAAATCGCCAACGGCACGCTCTATGGCCTGGTGGCCGGCGTGTGGACCCGCGACGGCGGCCGCCAGATGCGTCTTGCGCGCAAGCTGCGCGCCGGCCAGGTGTTCATCAACAACTACGGCGCGGGCGGCGGCGTGGAGCTGCCGTTCGGCGGATCGCGCCAGTCGGGCTATGGCCGCGAAAAGGGCTTTGAGGCGCTCTACGGCTTCACCTCCCTGAAGACCATCGCGATCCGCCACTGATCGCGTTACGGATCGCGGGACGGGCGGCGGCCCCGGGCAAAATATCGGTTAACGTTGATGTTTTGCTTCCGGGGCGCGCCGCCCCGCATTCAGGATCCGTATGTTCACCGGTATTGTTCAAGGCACCGCGAAGATCGCAAAGATCGCGGATCGCGAGGGCCTGCGCACGTTCACGCTGGATTTCCCCCCGGGCTTCTGCACCGACCTGGCCATCGGCGCCAGCGTATCGACGGACGGCGTGTGCCTGACCGTCACTGAAATCCTGTCGGAAAGCCAGGCCACCTTCGATGTCATGCTGCAAAGCCTGGCCATCACCACGCTGGGCCGCTACGTCGAGGGCGACCGCGCCAACGTCGAGCGCGCGGCCAAGGACGGCGCTGAGATCGGCGGCCATCCGCTGTCGGGCCACGTCGATTTCACGTCGGAAGTGCTGATGGTGAAGTCCTCCGATACCAATCGCCTGATGCGCTTCAGCATCCCCGAGGCGTTTCGCAAGTACGTGTTCGCCAAGGGCTACATCGCCATCAACGGCGCCAGCCTCACCGTGTCGGAAGTGAACCGGGCCGAGGGCTGGTTCGAGGTCTGGCTGATCCCCGAGACGCGCCGCATGACGGTCTTCGAGGACAAGCAGGTGGGCGACGCGGTCAATATCGAGATCGAGCGCAGCACCCAGGTCATCGTCGACACCGTGCGCGAGACTGTCCAGGAAAGCCTGGGCAAGCTGCAGCCGCTGCTTGAAGCGATCCTGAAGGAAAAGGGGTTGATGCTGGAAGACTTCGTCAGCCCGCAGGGCAAGCTGAAGTAATCCGGCCGCCCGGCCGCCCGGCGGGCCGCTGCCGACCCCCCAGACCGCGTCGCCCTCACTTCGCCGCGAACGGCTGCCCCTGCGGCCGCACGCGCATGCCCGGCGCCAGTCGGGTCCAGGGCAGATCCGCCGGGTCGGCCTGCATCGGGCCGGGCGCCTTGGCCACCAACACTTCGTGCGCAATGGGCTGGAAATCGGCGCGGAAGTGCACCGAGCTTTTCACCACCAGCATTCCCATCTCCTCGGGCTGCACGCCGCCGACGCGGAACAGGTTGCGGTCCAGCATCTGCGCCTTGCCGGCGCTGACCACGACGCGCACGCCGCCGATGCGCAGCGTGGCGACCGCGCCCAGGTCCACGTCCATGCCGTTCATCATCGGCCCGTCAAAACGCAGCTTGCCGTCTGACAGCGCCTCGACCTCGAATTCGCCTTCGAACGGCGCATCGCCCGCCACGCCGGATTGTCCGCCCAGGCTGAGCCTGACGGTGGCGCCCACGCCTGCGTTCGTCGCCTGGCGCACTGCCTCGGGGTCATAAAGCAGCCCCAACGCCGCGTTCTGCGCGTCGGCCTGCACCAGCGCGCGCAGCATGCCGGTCGTGTTCGCGTCGCCGCCCGCGCCGGGATTGTCCTGCGTGTCCGCGATGACCACGGGCCGCGTGGCGCTCGCGGCCAGGGCCTGCGCGCGCCGCACGGCTTCGGCCGGCTCCAGGAAATCGGGCGACCATTCGGGCTCCAGCGCCTGCACGCGGGCGTACAGCGATTCCACCGCCTGTGTCACTGCCGCGGCGTCCGTGCCGTAGGCCCACACCACCGGTCCGCACTCCGGAAAATCCGCCGCCGGAAAGCCCGGCGCGAACGAGATCGACGCGATCCCGGGCGCCTGTTCCAGTTCCGCCAGCAGTTCGTACACGCCCTGCGAGGGCTGGAGCATGGTGCACATGCCGTTGATCGGAATCAGGAAGGGCAGCCGGCGTTCGCTGCGCGTCCATTGCTCGCCGGCCTGGATGCGGGCGGCCAGCAGGCGCGCGGCCCGCTCGCCGGTGTCGGCCATGTCCACGTGCGGATAGGTGCGAAACGCGACCAGTCCGTCCGCCATCTGCAGCATGCGCGCGGTGACGTTCGCGTGCAGGTCAAGGCTGGCGACCACCGGCACGTCCGGCCCCACGATCTCGCGCACGCGGGCCAGGAGCTCGCCTTCGCCGTCGTCCAGATGCTCGGTGACCATCGCGCCGTGCAGGTCCAGGTAGATGGCGTCAAAGCCGCCCGCCCGGACCGCGTCCAGGATCTCGCCGGCGATGCGCTCGTAGGCGTCCTGCGTCACATGGGCCGACGGGCTCGCGCCGGCCCAGATCACGGTCTTGACGGTGTGGCCTTCGGCCGCCACGGCATTGATGAAGCCGCCCGCCGGGATGTTGACCTCGCGCAGCCCCAGCACGTCCGCACCCCGCACCATCGCGGGAAAGCCCTCGCCGCGGACGAAGTTCTCGTAGCCCGCCTTGGACGGCGCGAAGGTGTTGGTTTCGTGCTGGAAGCCTGCAACCAGGATGTGCATGTTCGTTTTCCTCGCCGATGGGGCGTGAATTCAAGGGTCCGGGAATTATTGGGGGCGGCGCAGCCTTCAGCAATACCGCCAGTGCCGCATATGTCCGCCCATGGCCGCCCACGCCCGTTATCGCGGGAAATCCCTGATCAATCCTGCGTTGCACGCCGCGAAGTTGCTCGCTTAGAATATTTTTATGAACTACGTAGGTATTGCTAATCAATACTTCAAAAGTTGACCCGTGATCGCGCATCGAACCGGATGCGCCATGTCGCGCCCGCCACTCAGGCGCATCAAATTTGCAGGGAAGTCATGCGGATAGACGAATACGAAAAGCTGGATGGGTTGGACCTGGCGGCGCTGCTTGCGCGCAGGCAGGCGACGCCGGCGGAACTGATGGAATGCGCGCTGCAACTGGCCGAGGAACGCGGCTCGCCGCTGAACGCGCTGACCTACGCGCAGCCCGACACCGGCCGCCGCCTGGCGGAACAATGGAACGAACGCGGTCTGTTCCGCGGCATTCCTTTCTTGCTGAAGGATTCGGGCCTGCCCAGCCGGCGCTTTCCGTCCAGCCTGGGTTCGGCGTTGTTCGACGACACCGAGTATGGGTTCGACGCGACGCTGGCCGAGCGCTTCGAGGCGCTGGGGCTGATTCCCTTCGCCCGCACCACCGTCTCTGAACTGTGCATGGGACCGTCCACGGAAGCGCGCCGCAACGGCGGACCCACGCTGAATCCGCGCGCGCTCGACCGGTCGGTGGGCGGTTCGAGCGGCGGCGCGGCGGCCGCGGTGGCGGCCGGCATCGTGCCGGTGGCCCATGGCAGCGACGGCGGCGGTTCGATCCGCATTCCGGCGGCCTGCTGCGGCGTGTTCGGACTCAAGCCCAGCCGCGGGCGCGTGCCCATGGGGCCGGCGCGTGGCGAAGGGTGGGGCGGCATGGCCTGCGAAGGCGTGCTGACCCGCAGCGTGCGCGATACCGCGGCCGCCATGGATGGCATCGGCGGTTACGCCCCGGGCGCGCCCTACGCCGCGCCGCCCGCGCCGGGTTCCTATCTGGATTCCGTGCGCGAGCAGCGCCGCGAGCCGCTGCGCATCGCGTTGTGGCGACAGGCCTGGAATGGCATTCCCATTGCCCCGGAATGCCTTGCCGCCGTCGAGCGGACGGCCCGCCTGTGCCAGGAGCTGGGCCACGAGGTCGTGGAAGCGCCGTTGCCCGACCTGGACTATTCCGGATTCGTCCGCGCCCATGGCACGGTGCTGGCCACCAATATCGTGCTGGCCGTGCAGGCCAGGCTGGCCATTCGCGGCCGCACCTTGCGCGACGACGACCTGGAACCGGTCATCCGCGATGGCCTGTCGATCGGACGCGAGTTGTCGTCCACGCAATACGTCGATTCGATCAACCGCTTCCACGCGATTGGACGCGCCATCGAGTCGGCCATGACCGGCTTCGACCTGGTGCTGACGCCCACGCTGGCGCAACTGCCCGCCAAGCTGGGCGACCTGGCGCTGGAAGGGGAGTTCTGGGCGTTCCGCGAAAAGGTGTCGCGTTACGCGACCTTTCTGGCGGTGATCAATGCGTCGGGCCAGCCGGCAGCCAGCCTGCCGCTGGACTGGACGGAATCGGGAGTGCCTGTGGCAAGCCAGTTGATCGGGCACTTCGGGCGCGAGGACCAGGTCCTGCGCATGGCAGCCGAGCTGGAGCGGGCCGCTCCGTGGGCGGGGCGGCAGATCTTGCTGCCCTGATCGGCATCGCGGTCCGCCGGCACGATCCGGCGGCGCCGTACCAAATCACACAAGGGGAAGAAATGAAACGATCCTTTATGTTTTCCGCAGCCATGTTCCTGGCCGTGGCGGGCCCGCTGGCTGCGGCGCCCACCGCCAGCCAGGCCGAGACCTCCGCCAAGTTCGTGATGCATGCGCCGCTGCGCGTGCTGGACCCGATCCTGACCTCGGCCTACGTAACGCGCAACCACGGCTATCTGGTGTACGACACGCTGTTCTCCATGGATGCCGCGGGCCGTCCGCAGCCGCAGATGGTGGAGTCGTGGAAGGTATCTGAAGACGGCATGGCCTATACCTTCAAGTTGCGTCCGGGGCTGGTCTTCCACGACGGCGCGCCGGTGACGGCCGACGACGTGGTCGCGTCCCTGCAGCGCTGGGAGGCCGGCGATGCCACGATCGGCAATCGGCTCAAGAACGCCACGGCGGAGCTGGCCGCGTCGGGCGCGGACACCTTCACGCTGAAGCTCAAGACCCCTTATGGCCTGGTGCTGGAGTCGCTGGCAAAGGAAAGCTCGCCGGTGCCTTTCATCATGCCCAAGCGCATCGCCTCCGCGCCGGCCTCCCAGGCAATTACCGAGACCGTGGGATCGGGCCCGTATCGATTCGTGCAGGCTGACTTCCAGGCGGGCGTAAAGGCCACCTATGTGAAGTTCGCCGGCTACGTGCCGCGCAAGGAACCCGCTAGCGCGTTCGCGGGCGGCAAGGTCGCCAAGGTCGACCGGCTGGAATTGGTGAACATCCCTGACAGCCAGACAGCGGTGAATGCCCTGCGTAACGGCGAGATCGACTTTCTGGAGGATGTGCCGCCCGACCTGATGCCGCAGTTGAAGGACGCCAAGGGCATCGCGTTGAAATCCTATGGCAAGAACTCCAACATGTTCACCCTGAGGATGAATTGGCTGCAGGCGCCTTTCAACAATGTGAAGGTGCGGCGGGCGGCGCTGGCGGCCCTGTACCAGCAGGATTACCTGGATGCGCAGATCGGTGATCCCGAGGTCTACCAGGTGTGCGGCGCGGTCCTGACCTGCGTGTCGCCCTATGCGTCCGAGGAAGGCGCCACGCAGATCAAGGCGCCGGACCTGGCGCACGCCCGCAAGCTGCTCAAGGAAAGCGGTTACGCCGGCGAAAAGGTCGTGGTGCTGCATCCGACCGACCTGCCCATCTTCGCCAACATCGCGCCCGTCACGGCGCAGGCCCTGCGCAGCATCGGCATGAACGTCGAGATCCAGTCGATGGACTGGGCCACGCTGCTCAGCCGCCGCAGCAAAAAGGAGGGCGTGGACGAGGGCGGCTGGAGCATCTTCCAGTCCAACATGTCCAGCCTGGACCTGATCTCGGCCGTGGGCAACCCCAACCTGGACGGGCGCGCCGGCACCACCTATCCCGGCTGGACCCACGACGAGGTCATGGACTCCCTGCGCAACCGCTTCGCCGCCGCCCGCAGCGAGGACGAGCGCCGCGAACTGGCCCTGGCGATCCAGCGCCGCAATTACGAGCAGGTGATGTATGTGCCGCTGGGCGGGTATTCCAAGTTCAAGGGATACAACGCCAAGTTCGCCGATCTGGTCGACGCGCCGATTCCGCTCTTCTGGACCTCGCCCAAGTAGCGCAAGGGGATCTCCATCATGCTCAACCTGATCTTCAAGCGCGTGCTGGCCGCCATCCCCGTGATGCTGGTGGTGGCCACCGTGGTGTTCCTGCTGTTGCGGCTGGCGCCGGGCGACCCCGCCCGCGTCATCGCCGGCGACATGGCCAGCGAGCAGGCCGTGGCGGAGGTCCGCGCCGAAATGGGCCTGGATCGACCGCTGCCCACGCAGTACCTGCTGGCCATGGGCGCATTGCTCAAGGGCGACCTGGGTGCCTCGATCATTTCCAAGGACCCGGTGGCGACCCTGATCGGCCAGCGGCTGGGCCCGACGATGGCGCTGGCGATCTGCGCGATCCTGCTGACCATCTGCGCCGCGATTCCGCTGGGGGTCTTCTCGGCGTGGTGGCACAAGGGCCTGTTCGACCGCATCACCCTGGCGTTGACGGTGCTGGCGTTCTCGGTGCCGGCGTTCGTGGTCGGCTATCTGCTGATCCTGGTGTTTTCCGTGAAGCTCAATTGGCTGCCGGTGCAGGGCTACGCGGAGCTGGCCTCGGGCTTTGGCACGTTTCTGTACCACATGGCCCTGCCGACCATCACGCTGGCGACGGTGTTCGTGGCGCTGATCACCCGCATCACGCGGGGCAGCATGCTGGAAGTGCTGGGCGAGGACTTCGTGCGCACGGCGCGCGCCAAGGGGGTGCCCGAACGCTATGTCCTGTACCGCCACGCCTTGCGCAACGCCGCGGTGCCCATCGTGACCGTCATCGGCCTGGCGCTCACCACGCTCATCAGCGGCGTGGTCGTCACCGAAACCATCTTCAACATTCCGGGCGTCGGGCGCCTGATCGTCGACGCCGTGCTGGCGCGCGACTATCCGGTGGTGCAGGGCACGATCCTGTTCTTTTCGTTCGTGTATGTCTTCATCAACCTGGCGATCGACCTGCTTTATGTGGTCCTCGATCCGCGCATCCGCTATTGAGGCCGGACATGAACACAACCGTTTTGGACCGTCCCCGCTCGTTCTGGCCCGCGCTGACGCGCGATCCGCTGATGTTCACCGGTCTCGCGCTGCTGGTGGCCCTGGTAGGGCTGGCGATGCTGGCGCCCCTCATCACCTGGCACGATCCGGCCACGCTAGCTCCCCGGATGCGGCTCAAGCCGGTCAGCCTGGAATACCTGCTGGGCACCGATTCGCTGGGCCGCGACCTGTTCTCGCGCGTGCTGTACGGCGGACGCCTGTCGATCACGCTGGCCGCCCTGGTCAGCGTGATCTCGGTGTGCGCCGGTCTGTTGCTCGGCCTGCTGGCAGGCTACTTCCGCAGGCTCGACGCGGTGGTCATGCGCATCATCGACGGCATCATGGCCATTCCCGGCCTGCTGCTGGCCATTGCCATGGTGGCCCTGGGCGGGGCGACCATCCCGACCATGGTGACGGCCATCGCCATTCCGGAGATTCCGCGCGTGGCCCGGCTGGTGCGCAGCGTGGTGCTGTCGGTGCGCGAGGAGCCGTATGTCGAAGCCTCGCTTGGCATGGGCACCCCGACGTGGCGCGTGCTGTGGCGCCACGTCCTGCCCAGCACGATCAATCCGCTGGTGGTGCAGGCCACGTTCATCTGCGCGTCGGCCATCCTGATCGAAGCCGTGCTGGGATTCCTGGGACTGGGCTTTCCGCCCGAGATCCCCAGCCTGGGCAGCATCATTTCCGAGGGTCGCGCGTTCTTCCAGCGCGCGCCGTGGATCGTCCTGTTTCCGGGTGTCTTCCTGGCGCTGCTGATCCTGTCCGTGAACCTGTTCGGCGACGCGCTGCGCGACCGCCTGGACCCGCGCATGGCGCGCCAACGCAAGGGCTGAAGCCGATGTCTTCCACACCCATCCTGGAAATCCGCGACCTGAAGGTCAGACTGCCCGGCGCCGGCGACCGGCGGTATGCCGCCGAGGGCATCGCGCTCACCGTCAATCCGCGCGAAATCGTATGCATCGTCGGCGAATCCGGCTCTGGCAAATCCGTCACGGCCAGCGCCGTCATGGGCCTGCTGCCCAAGCATGCGCTGACGCTCGAAAGTGGCCAGATCCTCCTGTCCGGCCGGGACATCACGCACGCCTCCCTGGCCGAACTGCGCGCCCTGCGGGGTGACCGGATGGCAATGATCTTCCAGGAGCCGATGACGGCCCTGAACCCGCTGATGCAGGTGGGCGACCAGATCGCCGAGATCTTCCAGTTCCATGGTCCGTCGCTGTCGCGCCGGGACGTCGACCAGCGCGTGCTGGCCCTGCTGGCCGACATGCGGCTGCCTTCGCCCGAGACGCTGCGCCACGCCTTTCCGCACCAGTTGTCGGGGGGGCAGCGCCAGCGGGTGATGATCGCCATGGCGCTGGCGATGGAGCCGGCGTTGATCATTGCCGACGAACCGACCACCGCCCTGGACGTGACGTCCCAGGCCCAGGTGCTGCGCCTGCTGCACGGCCTGCGCGAGCGCCACGACACCGGCATCCTGTTCATCACGCACGACTTCGACGTGGTGGCCGAGATCGCGGACCGGGTGATCGTGATGCAGCACGGCCGCATCGTCGAGACCGGCGCCGCCGACGAGGTGCTGGCCAATCCCCAGCATCCCTATACCCGCAAGCTGATCGACGCCGTGCCCCGGGGGCAGTTCGGCGCCGGCGCGCCCCTGCCCGACGGCGACCCCGTCATCTCGGTCGAGAACCTGGGCATGCGCTTCGTGACGTCCAGCCTGTTGCGCGCCAAGCGCCGCGAGGTCAACGCGCTGGACGGCGTCTCGCTGTCGCTGGCCCGTGGCGAAACGCTGGGCATCGTCGGCGAATCGGGGTCGGGCAAGACCACGCTGGGGCGTTGCCTGGCGCACTTCGCGCGCCCCACGTCCGGGCGCATCGTCATGAACGGCGAAGATGTGTCGCACCTGTCCCGCGCGGCCTGGCGGCAGTGGTGCAAGCGCATCCAGATGGTGTTCCAGGACCCTTACCGCTCGTTCAATCCGCGTCTGACCATCGAAGCGACGCTCTCGGAGGGACCGCTGAACTACGGCGAGGATCCGGCGCGCGTGCAGGCGCGGATGCGCGACATGCTGGCGCTGGTCAGCATCGACGACAGCGCGCTCCAGCGATACCCGCACGAGTTCTCCGGGGGCCAGCGCCAGCGGATTTCGATCGCGCGGGCGCTGATGATGGAGCCCGAGATCCTGATTGCCGACGAGGCGGTGTCGGCGCTGGACGTGTCCGTGCAGGCCCAGATCCTGGATCTGCTGGAACGGATCCGCGCGCAGTTGAACCTGAGCATGATCTTCATCACCCACGACCTGCGCGTGGCGGCCAGGCTGTGCCATCGCATTGCGGTGATGCAGCGCGGCCGCGTCATGGAGATCGGCCCTGCCGAACAGATCTTCACACGGCCGGGCAGCGCCTACACCCAGGAACTGCTGGCCGCCATCCCCGGCAAGGAAGGGCTGGGCAGCCGCTGCGCGCCCGGCCTGGCCCTGGCCGGCGCTTGAAGGAGACGGCGATGACACGCGTTGCCTTATTGAGCCGGTCGGCCAATCTTTCCTACTTCCAGCCCCTGTTGCAGGGCCTGGCGCCCGAGCTGGACGTTGCCGTCTGGCCCGACCCGCGCAGCCTGCAGGCCGACGTGGCGGTGTGCTGGAATCCGCCGGAGGGCGTGTACGACGACATGCCCAACCTGAAACTGATCCACAGCATCGCCGCCGGCGTGGACAACCTGCTGGACGGCCAGCGTACGCGCGGGCTGCCGGTCTGCCGCGTGGTGGATCCGCAGCTTGCGCAGGGGATGCTGCAGTACGTGCTGTGGTGCGTGCTGACCTTCCATCGCAGACTGGATCTGGCGCTGTCCAACCAGCGCGCCGCGCGCTGGCACCGTCCCGCGCAGACCCCCGCCTCGCAATGCCGGGTCGGCCTGATGGGCCTGGGCGAGCTGGGCGGCGCGATCGCCGCTGTGCTGCCGGGGCTGGGCTATGCCGTCAATGGGTGGTCGCGCACACCCCGGCAGATCGAGGGCGTGCGCGTCTATGCGGGCGAGGGCGCCTTCGACGCGTTCCTTGCCAACACCGACATATTGGTGTGCCTGGTGCCGCTGACCCGCGCCACCCGCGGCATCCTGAACCGGCGCACGTTCGACGCCCTGCCGCAAGGCGCGGCGGTGGTCAATTGCGGCCGCGGCGAACACCTGGTCGAGGCGGACCTGATCGACGCGCTGGCCCGCGGGCAATTGCGCGGGGCGGTCCTGGATGTATTTGCCCAGGAGCCGCTGGATTCGGCCAATCCGCTGTGGTCCACGCCCGGCGTGATCGTGACCCCGCACATGGCCACCATGCCGGCGCCCGCCACCGTGGCCGAGCAGGTCGTGGCCAATATCCGCCGCCTCGGGCAGGGCGAAGCCCTGGCCAACGCGGTGGACCTGACGCGCGGCTACTGACTCCATCAGCCCATCAGCCCAGCCCGTTATCCGATTGCCAACCCTAGACGAGAAACTTCCATGTATTTTGATGACCCCGCGTTCACCATTCCGACCGGCGCGCCCGCGCCCCTGGACCCGCAGATCGCAGAATTCCTGAAGCGCATGGCGGCGGACGCTTCCCAGTATCCGCGCCGCGACACCCTGTCCATCGAGCAGGGCCGCGCCAACGCCGAAAAGGTGCGCTTGCCGTGGGCCCAAGGCGGTCCCGCCATGGCGCGCACCGATGAGCGCCAAGTCACGACGCGGCACGGCCAGGTGCGCGTGCGCGTCTATTACCCGGCGCAGCGCCGGCTGCCCGGCGCCTTCATGTACATCCACGGCGGCGGCTTCGTGCTGTTCAGCATCGACACGCATGACCGCGTGATGCGCGAGTACGCGGAGCGGGCCGGCATCGTGGTCGTCGGCGTGGACTACACCCGCGCGCCGGAAGCCAAGTTTCCCCAGCCGCTGGAGGAGTGCGTGGACGTGCTGCGCTGGATCGCCGCGTCGGCATCCGACCTGGACGTCGACCCGGGCCAGATCTTCGTGGGCGGCGATTCCGCCGGCGCCAATCTGTCCATGGGCACGGCGCTGACGCTGCGCGACGAGGGCACCCCGCTCATCAAGGGGCTGGTGCTGAACTACGGCGGCTTCGGCAGCAACCTGTTCCGCAATTCCGTCGTCCGCTACGGCGCGGGGGAATACGGGCTGTCGCTGCACATGATGATCTGGTTCCGCGGCATGCATATCCGCCACGGCAAGGACTTCTTCGACCCCCGGGTGGATATCCTGCGCGCCGACCTGACGGGCCTGCCGCCGGCGTGGCTGGTGGTGACCGAATGCGATCCGCTGCACGACGACAGCATCGAGCTGGAGCGCAAGCTGCGCGAAGCCGGCGTGGACGTCGCGTCCAAGGTCTACCCCGGCACCGCGCACAGCTTCCTGGAAGCCGTATCGATCGCGGCGGTGGCCGGCGAGGCGTTCGACGACACGGCGAGCTGGCTGCACGCCAAGGCCTAGGAGCGCGCGATGTATACCCCGCCGGCCTATGCCGAAACCGATATCGGCGTGCTGCACGCGTTCATCCGTGCGCACAGTTTCGCCACCCTGGTGACCGTGGGCGCGGAAGGCGCGAATGCCACGCATCTGCCGTTCCTGCTGCGCGACGACGGCGGGCGGGGCGTCCTGGTCACCCACCTGGCGCGCGCCAACCCGCAATGGCGGGACTTGCTGGGCGGCGCGCAGGCGCTGGTGCTGTTCCAGGGACCGCACGCGTTCATTTCGCCCAGTTGGTACGTCAACCGCCAGACGTTTCCCACCTGGAACTACACGGCGGTCCATGTGCGCGGTGCGCCGCGCCTGATCGAGGCGCCCGAAGCCATCCGCGCGGTGCTCTCCGAGACGGTCGCGCGCTACGACGCGCCGCTTGGCGGCGAGTGGACCTTCCCGTCCATGCCCGAATCCCTGACGGCGCCGCGCCTGCAGGCGATCGCGGCGCTGGAGATCCCCATCGGCACGCTGGAAGGAAAGATGAAGCTGAATCAGGACAAATCGGTGGCCGACCGCCTCGGGGTGATACGCGAACTGGAGCGCCTGGGCGACACTGGCAGTCTGGCCATTGCCCGACTGATCCGTGCCCAGCCTGATCTGGCGGCGCAGGCGGCCGGCCCAGCCTGACCACAACCGGAGTCCCTCATGATTCAAGATGCAAACGAAGCGCGCGTGCGCGACGAACTGGCCGCGTTGTACCGCCTTGTCGCCCACTTCCGCATGACCGACCTGATCGACACCCACATCAGTGCGCGGGTGCCGGGCACGGATAACCATTTCCTGATCAACCGCTACGGCGTGCTGTTCCATGAAATGCGTCCGCAGGATCTGGTGAAGATCGACCTGGAGGGCAATCCGGTCGATCCCGGCGACGCCGAAAGCCAGATGGTCAATGCGGCGGGGTTCACCATTCATTCGGCGGTGCACGCCGCGCGCCATGATCTGGCCTGCGTGGTGCATACGCACACGGCCGATGGCATTGCGGTGGCATGCCAGCGCGACGGCCTGTTGCCGATTACCCAGCATGCGCTGCGCTTTTATAAGCGGCTGGGCTATCACGACTACCAGGGCATTGCGCTGGATCTGGAAGAGCGTGAAAGCCTGGTCGCCAGTCTTGGACCCCACAAGGCCATGATCCTGCGCAACCACGGCCTGCTCGCGGCCGGTTCGTCGGTGGCGGAGGCCTTCGTCAACATCTATTACCTGGAGCGCGCCTGCCAGGCGCAGGTCAAGGCGCAATCGACCGGCGCGCCCCTGGTGTTCCCGTCGGAGGCGGTGTGCGAGCGCACCGCGAGCCAGTACGAACGGCCGACCGCCCCGATCTACACGCAGCGGGTATGGACCGCGGCGCGGCGCCTGCTGGAGCCGGACTTGGAGACAATCGAATGAAAGACAGCCTGGCCAACCTGGACGGGCGGGCCGGCGGTCAGGACAAGCCGACCTTGCCGCTCAGGCCGCGCGCGGCGGTCAGCAGCAGCGGCGAATAGCGCCGCGCGAATTCCGCCGGCGTGGCCCATTCGGACACCAGCCCCGCGATCTGAATTGCCGCCACCGGGCGATGGCGATGGTCCAGGATGGCGGCGGCCAGGTTCAGTTCGCCGAGCATGCTTTCCTCGATGGCAATGGCATACCCGTCCTGGCGCGCCTGCTCGACCAGGGCGCGGATACGGTCCGGATCGTTGTCGGTCTTGGGCGTGGTCGGGATGGCGGCAAGCGGCATCTGCGCCGACCGGGCCAGGATGTCTTCGACCTCTTCGGCGGGCAGATGGGACATGATGGCGCGCCCGCCGGCCGTCTGCACCATCGGCAAGGCGCGGCCGGCCAGCGTGCTGCTGAAGGTCTGGCGCTTGGTCTGGCGGCGCAGCGCAAAAATGATGTAGAGGTCGTCGAACAGGCTCAGCTCGACGCGTTCGTTGGTTTCGCGCTGCATTTCGGCGATGAGCGGGGTGGCGCGTTCAAGCAGCGGCACACTGCGCATGTAGTCGAAGCTGCGCTGCAGGATCTTTTTGCCGGGCGTGTAGCCCTTGCCGCCCGCGCCGCGTTCCAGGTAGCCCAGCGTGACCAGGGTGTGCGTCATGCGCTGCGTGGTGCTGCGGTCGAACCCCGTAATCTCCATGAGTTCATTCATGCTCATGGTGGACGGGCGCTGGGCGAAGGCTTCGAGCAGCTCGAAGCCTTTGGCCAGGGATTGAACGAACAGGGGGTCGGGACGGCTCATGGATATCGCTTCCAGGGCGATGGGTCGCCCGCTCAGATAGGAACCCAGGGATTTTATAAAGGTTCTTAAGTATTTCCTATAGATACTTGTGTGCTTACCGGCGAGACCGTGCGCGGCAGGCCGATTGGCATAGAATGCCCTACATCAGCGGCCATACCGAGGTCATCATGTCGGTCACATCCGATATCAAGATTCGCCCCCTCGAGCGCGGCGACCTGCACTTCGTGCACAAGATCAACAATAACGACGTCATCATGCGCTACTGGTTCGAAGAGCCCTACGAGGCCTATGACGAACTGGTCGCCCTGTACGACCGCCATCTGCATGACCAGAACGAGCGGCGCTTCATCATCGAGCACGACACCGGGCAGCCCGCGGGGCTGGTCGAACTGGTGGAGATCGATTACATCCACCGCCGCGCCGAATTCCAGATCATCATCGCGCCCAGCTACCAGGGCAGGGGCTACGCCAAGGCCGCGACCCGCATTGCCGTGGGCTATGCGTTTCGCGTGCTGAACCTGCACAAGGTGTATCTGATGGTCGACAAGGACAATACCGCGGCCGTGCACGTCTACGAGCGCTGCGGTTTCCAGATCGAAGGCCTGCTGAAGGAAGAGTTCTTTTCCAACGGCGCGTACCGCGACGCCTACCGGATGGCGCTGCTGCAGCACGAGCATCTGCGCGACGTCGGGCCAGGCGCGCCGGATGCGCCCGTGCTGCGCGACTGGCCGCAGGAAGAGCAGGCGGGCTGACGCCCGCCGCTCGCTCAGGGCTTGAAGAACGCCGTGGGCGTCATCAGCCGGTTTTCCTGGCTGATCAGGTATCCGGCATCCGCGCTCTTGGTCAGGTAGGTGGCCCAGTCCGGGTCCTTCTGCAACGCCTGGCGCTTGGCTTCGCGGTCGGCGGCGCTGTCATAGACCCAGATGTGCATGTAGGTGTTGACGTTGCCCGTCTCGGTCTGCATGTAGGCGAGCGGCTTGCCCAGATGGCGGCTCTGCACCTCGTAGCCGTGCTCGGCGTAGAGCGCCAGGTGCTTCTTGATGGTGCCGGCGCGGCAAGTGTAGGTACGTACGTCGTAAAGCATGGTGCATCCTCGATGAATGTTGCGTAAAAGCCTGCTAGTCGGCCGTGGCGCCGGACTGCTTGACCAGCGCGCTCCAGCGTTTGACTTCGTTGTTCACGTATTGCTGGAAGGCGGCATGGCCGTCGCCCACGGGATCGGCGCCCAGGCCCTTGAGCTTGTCCTGCACCGCGGGGTCCGCGACGCCATCGGTGATGGCCTTGGACAGCTTTTCGACCACCGGCGCGGGCGTGGCCGCGGGCACGAACAGCCCGAACCAGGAACGCGCGTTCATGGCCGTGTAGGGCGTTTCGGAAAACGCGGGCACGTCGGGCAGGGCGGCGTGGCGCTGCGTGCCGGTGACGGCGATGGGCGTGAGGCGGCCCGCCTGCACCTGCGACAGCACTTCCGGCAGGTTGGCGAACATGATCTGCACCTGGCCGCCCATCAGGTCATTGAGCGCCTGCGCGCCGCCCTTGTACGGCACATGCGTCATCTGCGCGTCCGCCAGCGAATTGAATTGCGCGCCGGCCAGGTGCGACGCGGTGCCGGTGCCGCCGGACGCATAGTTGACGCGGTTGCCGTTGGCCTTGGCGTAGGCGGCCAGCTCCTGCGGCGTCTTGGCCGGCACCGAGGGGTTCACCACCAGCAGCAGGGGCACCGACGCCAGGTTGGACAGGCCTGCGAAGTCGCGCGTCAGGTTGTAGTCCAGCTTGTGGTAGAGCGTGGCGTTGATGGCATGGCTGGAGGTGGCCATCAGCAAGGTGTAGCCGTCGGGCTCGGCGCGCGCGGCCATGACGGCGCCGATATTGCCGTTGGCGCCCGCCTTGTTTTCCACCACCACGGGCTGCCCCAGGCGGGTGGACATGGATTGCGCGACGGTGCGGGCGATCACGTCGGTGGCGCCGCCGGCCGCGAAGGGCACGATGATGCGCAGGGGTCGCTCCGGGAATTGCGCCGCGGCGGGCGTTGCCACCGCGCCCAGAGAGGCGGCGGCCAGCATGGCGGCGCCGGCGAGGCGCCGCGCGCGGGTCAGGGAATTCGTCATGTCTCTCTCCAGTGTTGGATTTTTTTATGGGGTGCCGGACCTGCGTGCGTCAGGTCCTGGCGGCGCGCGCCTTGTCGCGCAGGCTCGTCAGGGTGGCCCGGGGCGTGATCACCTCGGGGTCCAGACTGAGTTCGATGAGATAAGGGGAGCCGCTGTCCAGCGCACGCGCCAGGGCGGGGGCGAAGTCTTCATGGCTCGCCACGCGTTCGGCGGTCAGGCCGAACGACTGCGCGTACGCCACGAAATCGGGGTTGCACAGGTCCGTGCCGATGGTGCGGCCGGGGTAATGGATCTCCTGGTGCATGCGGATCGTGCCGTACATGCCGTTGTTGAACACGATGAATACGATTCCCAGCCGATGCTGTTTCACGGTGGCCAGCTCCTGCGAGGTCATCAGGAAGCAGCCGTCGCCGGCCAGGCAGATCACCTGGCGGTCGGGGTGGCGCAGCTTGGCCGCAATGGCCGCCGGCACGCCGTAACCCATGGCGCCGCTGGTGGGCGCAAGCTGGGTGCGGGGCTGGCTGAAGCGGTAATAGCGATGCGCCCAGGCGCTGTAGTTGCCCGCGCCGTTGGTCAGGATCGCGCTGGGCGCCAGCGTGTCGCGCAGCGTCAGCATGACGCGCGCGGGGTCCAGCCGCGCCGTCGAGGCGGGCGGTTCCGTGTAGCGCAGGTAGTTGTCGCGCAGGCCGCTCGCCCAGCCGCGCCAGGGCGCCGCATCCAGGGGCTCCAGTTCCGCGGACATGCGGGCGAAGGCGTCCATGCCGGACTGGATCTTGAGCGCCGGCTGGTAGACGCGGCCCAGTTCTTCCGCGCTGGCCAGCACATGGATCAGCGTCTGGGAGGGCACCGGCGATTGCAGCAGCGTGTAGCCGCCCGTCACCATCTCGCCCAGCCGCGCGCCCACGGCCAGGATGACGTCGGCGCTGCGCACCGCCTCGGCCAGTTCGGGGTTCACGCCGATGCCGACTTCGCCCACGTACTGCGCGTGGCGGTTGTCGAACAGGTCCTGGCGGCGGAACGAGGCCGCCACCGGCAGACCGTTCAGGGTGGCAAAGCGGGTCAGGTTCGCCAGTCCCGCGTCGGTCCATCCCGAGCCGCCCACGATCATGAGGGGGCGTTGCGCACCGGCCAGCAGCGCGCGCATGTCGGCCAGCGCCTCGGGCGCCGGGTAGGCCTGCGGCACCTGGATCGACCCGCAGGGCAGGGCCGGGGCCACGTCGGTCAGCATGTCCTCGGGCAGCGCCAGGACCACCGGGCCGGGGCGGCCGGAGGTCGCGACGGAAAACGCGCGGTTCATGTATTCGGTGACGCGCGCGGGGCTGTCGATCTGCGCCACCCACTTGGTGAACTGGCCGAACATGCGGCGGTAGTCGATCTCCTGGAACGCCTCGCGCTCGACCATGTCGCTGCCAACCTGCCCGACCAGCACGATGAGCGGCGTGGAGTCCTGGAACGCGGTCTGCACGCCGATGCTGGCGTTGGTGGCGCCGGGGCCGCGCGTGACCATGCAGATGCCCGGGCGTCCGGTCAGCTTGCCGTGCGCCTCGGCCATGAAGGCGGCCGCGCCTTCATGGCGGCAGGAGACCAGGCGGATCCGGTCGCCCGCCGTGTACAGGGCGTCCAATACGTCCAGGTAGCTTTCGCCGGGGACACCGAAAACCGTATCCACGCCGTGTTCCAGCAAGGCCCGCACCACATGCTGGCCGCCCGTCATCAAAGTTGAAGTGTCGTTCATCGCCGTTTCAGTTCATCGCCGTTTCAATCAGGCCGCAGCGCGGCGGGTTGAGTCTGGATGAACTGTACGCAGCCCCGGCCGGGGCGCGTTAGGACAGATCAGAGCTTGTTTTGCACTTTTTTGCGGCCCGGCCCGGGGTGGCCGGCAGCGTGGGCGCCGGCGAGGGCGCCGACGAGGGCGTCATTCGACGGGGCGGTAGTACTTCTTGCGAAAGTCGCCCGGCGGGCAGCCGGTATGCTTTTTGAAGAAGCGGGCGAAATACGCCGGGTCTTCGATGTTCAGCTGGAATCCGATCTCGGCGATGCTCAGATCGGTATTGCACAAGAGCCGCTTGGCTTCCAGCGCGATGCGTTCCTGGACGAGCCGGCTGGCGGTGCGCCCCACGCTGCGCTTGACGGCGTCGTTGAGCTGGCGTTCGCTGACGCACAGGGCGTCGGCGTACTGGCGGATGGCGGTGAAGTCCAGGTAGTGCTCTTCGATCAGCATGGTGAACCGCTTGGCCAGCGAATAGCTGGGGCCGGCGGCGGTCTCGCGTTCGTCGGCGGGGTACAGGCGGCGTAGCTGCGTCAGGAGGATCAGCAGGTAGGAGCGCACCACGTCGAAGCGCCCCGTTTGGCGATCGCGGGTTTCGCGTTCGATCTCGCCCAGCAGCGGCAGCATGGCGTCGTGCTGGTCGCGGGTCAGGTAAATGACCGGCGAGCCGCCTGCCAGGTGAAAGAACGGAAACTTGGCGATGTCGTCCGCGCGCGGAAACATCTGCGCGAAGAACTCCGTGCTGATGTTCATGACGTAGCCGCTCGGCTTGACCGACGACGTCCAGGCGTGGATCTGGCCGGGCGACAGGAAGAACACCGAATGGTCGCGCACCTCGTGCTGTTCGAAGTCCAGCATGTGCGAGCCATGCGCATGGGTCATCCAGAGCAGGTGGTAATAGCGGTGCCGGTGCAGAAAGCCGCGCGGGATGTCGTCGTGGTCCTGCAGGCGCACGAGATCGAAGTAGAAGGAACCCTCTCCCGAGAAATCGGACGATTCAAAGGTGGGAAACGTCTCCGGGGAGGGCGAATGCGTACCTGCGGACAAGCGGAGTCTCCTTGACGGCGCGCGGGGCGGCTCTGTTTTTCGCCATCATATAGGCAATCTCCGCCGTCACCGCGCGGCGCGCAGCAGCCGCAGGCCGTTGGCCACCACCAGCAGGCTGGCGCCCACGTCCGCAAACACCGCCATCCACAGCGTCGCGTGCCCGGTCACCGCCAGGGCCAGGAATACCGCCTTGATGCCCAGGGCCAGCGCGATGTTCTGGACCAGCACGCGATGCGTGGCGCGGGACAGGCGCAGGAAGGTGCCGATCTTGCGCAGGTCGTCGTCCATGAGGGCCACGTCGGCGGTCTCGATCGCCGTGCCGGTGCCGGCCGCGCCCATGGCAAAGCCGATGTCGGCACGGGCCAGCGCGGGCGCGTCGTTGATGCCGTCGCCCACCATGCCGACGCGGATCTCCGGCGCCAGCTTGCTTTCGATGGCGGCCAGCTTGTCTTCGGGCAACTGGTCGCCGCGCGCTTCGTCGATGCCGACCTGGCGCGCGATGGCCTGCGCGGTCGGCGTGTTGTCGCCGGTCAGCATCAGCGTGCGCACGCCCAGTCCGTGCAGGTCCGCGATGGCCTGGGCGCTGGTGGGCTTGACCGTGTCGGCCACGGCGGCCAGCGCCAGCACGCGGCGGCCATCGGTCAGCGCGATGGCGCTCTTGCCCTGGCTTTCCAGTTCATCCAGGCGGGCTTCCAGCCGGTCGCTGGACACGCCCAGTTCGCGCATCAGGCGGCGGTTGCCCAACTGGTACGTCACGCCGTCGAGCCGCGCGCTGACGCCGCGGCCGGGCAGGGCGGTGAAGGCGTCCACGTCCCGCAGTGCGCTGCCAGCCTCGCGCGCGGCGGTGGCCACCGCGAGCGACACGGGGTGATCCGACCGGGCGGCCAGGCTGGCCGCGACCAGGGCGGCGGGGGGGCGGCCCGGTTCGGCGGCCTCCCAGTCCTGGATGTCAGTCTGCACCGGCTTGCCATGCGTCAGCGTGCCGGTCTTGTCCAGCGCCAGCCATTTCAGGTTGCGGCCTTCTTCGAGATACACGCCGCCCTTGACCAGGATGCCGCGGCGCGAGGCCGCGGTCAGGCCGCTGACGATGCTGACGGGCGTGGAGATCACCAGGGCGCAGGGGCAGGCGATGATCAGCAGCGCCAGCGCGCGGTAGATGGCGTCGAACCAGGGCTGTGCCCACAGCAGCGGCGGCAGCACCGCCACCGCCAGCGCGACGGCGACTACGGCGGGCGTGTAGACGCGCGAGAAGCGGTCGATGAAGCGCTGGGTCGGCGCACGCGCGCCCTGCGCCTGCTCCACGGCGTGGATGATGCGCGCCAGCGTGGTGTTGCCCGCCGCGGCGGTCACGCGATAGTCGAAGGAGCCGGCCGCGTTGACGGTGGCGGCGAAGACGGGGTCGTCCTGGGCCTTTTCGACGGGCAGGCTTTCGCCGGTGATGGGGGACTGGTCCACGGCCGAGCTGCCGCTGACGATGATGCCGTCCGCCGCGATGCGCTCGCCGGGACGCACACGCACGATGTCGCCCGGTTGCAGGGAGGCGGCGGGCACCTCGGTCCAATTGCCGTCGGGCTGGCGCACCGTGGCGGTTTCGGGGGCGAGGTCCAGCAGGCCGCGCACGGCGTTGCGCGCCCGGTCCAGCGACCGCGCTTCGATCAGCTCGGCCACGTTAAACAGGAACATCACCATGGCGGCCTCGGGCCATTGGCCGATCAGGACCGCGCCGGTGACGGCGATGCTCATGAGGGCATTGATGTTCAGGTTGCCGTTGCGCACCGCGATCCAGCCCTTGCGGTAGGTGCTGACACCGCATGCCAGGATGGCCGCCACGGCCAGCGCCGCGGTCAGCAGCAGGGGGCCGCCGGCGAAGTGCGAGAACTCGGACAGCGCGGCCAGCACGCCTGCGCCGCCGATCAGCCACCAGTTCACCGCCTTGGCGGCGGGCGCGGGGGAGGGCGCCGCGCCGTCGGCCAGCGCCTCGGGCGTCATGTCGAGTGACTTGATGGCGGTGACGATGCGGTCCAGCGCGCCGTCGGCGTGGACCACCGTCAGCACGCGCTGCATCAGGTTGAAGTCCAGCGCATGCACCCCGTCCACGCCGGCCAGCTTTTTGCGGATCAGCGTTTCCTCGGTGGGGCAGTCCATCTGGCCGATGCGCAGGCGCGCCAGCCGCTGGCCGGGGCCGGCCGACAGGGCGCTGGGGCCGGGGTCGGCGGCGTCCAGGCTGGCGGGGGGATGGTCGTGGCCGCAGCACGGCGCGGCGGCGTGCGCGTGACGGTGCCCGGCGTCAGGCGCCGGGTCGTGGCGTTGTCCGCCGCCGCAGCCGGCGTGGCCATGATCATGGCCGTGGTCGGGCGCAGGGCCGTCCGCGCGGCGCTGCGTTTCGCACGCCTTCGGTTCCCGCGTGTGCCCGGCGCAGCAGGCGCCGCCGCGCTCGGCGGGCTGATGTTCGCGTTGTTTGACCGACGGTAAAGACATCTGCTTGACCCTTCAAATAAGCTGGTGACGCAATTCCACACCTTGGAGTTACTATAGGGTCAACCCCCTAACCATCGGATTTGATCCGGGAGGCAGCCATGCGTATCGGAGAATTGGCCACGGCGGCCGGCACCACGGTCGAAACCGTCAGGTACTACGAAAAGGAAGGGCTGCTGCCCGCGCCGGAGCGGGGACTGAACAATTACCGCAGCTACGGCCAGACGCACCTGGAGCGCCTGCGGCTGATCCGCAATTGCCGGGCGCTGGACATGACGCAGGACGAAATCCGCGCCATCCTGTCCGTGGCCGACAACCACCGGACCGGATGCGGCCCCATCAATGAACTGTTCGACGCGCACATCTCGCACGTCGATGCGCGCATCTCCGAACTGATGCAGTTGAAAGCCCAGTTGACCGAATTGCGCCAGCGCTGCGTGGCGGCGCGGCCCGACACGGACGATTGCGGCATCCTGCACGGCCTGAGCGAAATGCAGGTCGAAGAGCGGCAGGAGCGGCATACGCACCTGGGGTGAGGGCGCGGCGTCGATATCCTTGCTGCAGGCCGGGGGATGGCCGCCCCGGCCGGCCTCATCGCTTAATATGAGAATCTGTTTCTTTCCCATTTGCGCACGAATCCATGACCGAAAATCAGACCGCCGCCCCGATCCACGCCCTGACCACGCGCCGCTCCACCAAGTTCCTGCGCGCGCCCGCGCCCAAGCCCGACGAACTCCAGCAGATCCTGCAGGCCGCCATGTCGGCGCCCGATCACGGCGCGCTGCGCCCGTGGCGCTTCGTGGTGATCCAGGGCGAGGCCATCGGCAAGCTGGCGGACGTGGCGCTGGAGGCCGTCAAGCGCAGCGGCGATCCGCGCATGACGCCGGAAAAGGAAAAATCGGTGCGGGCATGGATGGCCGATGTGCCGCTGTTCATCGGCGTGGCGCAGAAGATCGCCCACGACAACACCAAGATCCCCGAGCAGGAGCAACTGCTGGCCACCGGTTGCTCGGTGATGAACATCCTGAACGCGGTGCACATGCTGGGCTACGGTGCCTTCTGGAGCACCGGCGTGGGCACGTACGTCGAAGACGTCCAGAACGCGCTGGGCTTTGACTCGCTGGATTACCGCTTCCTGGGCTTTTTGGCCGTGGGCACGCCTGCGTGCGCGGTCCCGCCCGCCAAGCGCCCGGACTACCGTGAATTCGTCACGGAGTGGACCGGCCCCGCCTAAGGAAAACCCGTAGTGCCACAAGGGCCCGCCAGCCCGCCGGGCCCGCTCATCCGCCCTGTCCCCTGTGCTACTCTCGTCAACGGCCGCGCCCAAGTATCCCCGGGCAACGGCCGACGACGGCAGCGTCCGAGGTCACACGCCTCTGGCAACGCCTTGGTAGGAAGAAAACGCATGACACGATCAAGCGTGGAGACAATACATGAGCCAATATGGGCCGCTGAAGTTGCACGTCCCCGAGCCGACAGGGCGACCGGGTTGCAAGACAGACTTTTCCTATCTGCATCTTTCGCCGCCCGGCGAGGTGCCCAAACCCCCCATTGATGTTGCCGCCGTTGACACCGGCCCCCTGGCGTACAGCCTGGTCCGGGTGATCGACGACGACGGCCGCGCGGTCGGGCCCTGGGCGCCCGAGATCAGCCACGAGATGCTGCGCGCCGGCATGCGGGCGATGCTCAAGACGCGCATCTTCGACGGGCGCATGCTGACTGCGCAGCGCAAGAAGAAGATTTCGTTCTACATGCAGAGCCTGGGCGAGGAAGCCATCGGCACCGCCCACGCCATGGCGCTGGAGAAGGGGGACATGTGCTTTCCCACCTATCGCCAGCAAAGCATCCTGCTGTCGCGCGACGTGTCGCTAGTCACCATGATGTGCCAGCTCATGTCCAACGAGCGCGACCCGCTCAAGGGCCGCCAGCTTCCGGTCATGTATTCCGACCGCAAAAATGGCTTTTTCACGATTTCGGGCAATCTGGCCACGCAGTTCATCCAGGCGGTGGGCTGGGCCATGGCCTCGGCCATCAAGGGCGATACCCGCATCGCGTCCGCCTGGATCGGCGACGGTGCCACCGCCGAAGCCGACTTCCATACCGCGCTGACCTTCGCGCACGTCTACCGCGCGCCGGTCATCCTGAACGTGGTCAACAACCAGTGGGCCATTTCCACCTTCCAGGCAATCGCCGGCGGCGAGGGCGCGACCTTCGCGGGCCGTGGCGTGGGCTGCGGCATTGCGTCGCTGCGGGTGGACGGCAACGATTTCCTGGCGGTCTATTCCGCCTCGCGCTGGGCCGCCGAGCGCGCCCGCCGCAACCTCGGTCCGACGCTGATCGAATGGGTGACCTACCGCGCCGGCCCGCACTCCACGTCGGACGACCCCTCCAAGTACCGCCCCGGCGATGACTGGAGCCACTTCCCGCTGGGCGATCCCATCGAGCGCTTCAAGAAACACCTCATCCTGTTGGGCATCTGGTCCGACGCCGAGCACGACGCGGTCCGCGCCGAGCTCGACGCCGAGATCCTGGCGGCCCAGAAGGAAGCAGAGAGCTACGGCACCCTGGTGGACGGCCACGTCCCCAGCGCCGCCAGCATTTTTGAGGACGTCTACAAGGACATGCCGGAGCACCTGCGCCGGCAGCGCCAGCAGCTCGGAGTCTGACCATGGCAATCGATAACAACGCTGGTCCGGCCTCGGCGCCGATGACCATGATCCAGGCATTGCGCTCGGCCATGGATGTAATGCTGGAGCGCGACAACAACGTGGTGGTGTTCGGGCAGGACGTCGGCTACTTCGGCGGCGTGTTCCGCTGCACCGAGGGCCTGCAGGCCAAGTACGGCAGCTCGCGCGTGTTCGACACGCCCATTTCCGAAGGCGGCATCGTCGGCGTGGCGGTCGGCATGGGCGCGTATGGCTTGCGCCCCGTGTGCGAGATCCAGTTCGCCGACTACTTCTATCCGGCTTCCGACCAGATCGTGTCCGAGGCGGCGCGCCTGCGCTACCGCTCGGTGGGCGAATTCATCGCGCCCATGACGATTCGCATGCCTTGCGGCGGCGGCATCTACGGCGGGCAGACGCACAGCCAGAGCCCCGAGGCGATGTTCACGCAGGTCTGCGGGCTGCGCACGGTGATGCCGTCCAACCCGTACGACGCGAAGGGCCTCTTGATCGCCGCCATCGAAAACGACGACCCGGTGATCTTCCTGGAGCCCAAGCGGCTCTACAACGGGCCGTTCGACGGGCACCATGACCGGCCCGTCACGCCCTGGACGGGCCGGCCGGGCAGCGTCGTGCCCACCGGCTACTACACCGTGCCGCTGGAATCGGCCGCCATCGTGCGGCCAGGGTCGGAACTGACGGTGCTGACCTACGGCACCACGGTGCACGTGTCGCTGACCGCGGCCGAAGAGACCGGCATCGACGCCGAGGTCATCGACCTGCGCAGCCTGTGGCCGCTGGATCTGGACGCCATCGTCAACTCCGTGAAGAAGACGGGGCGCTGCGTGGTGGTCCACGAGGCCACCCGCACCTGCGGCTTCGGGGCGGAGCTGATCGCCCTGGTGCAGGAACACTGCTTCCATCATCTGGAGGCGCCCGTCGAGCGCGTGACCGGCTGGGACACGCCGTATCCGCATGCGCAGGAATGGGCGTACTTCCCCGGCCCGCGCCGGGTCGGCGAAGCGTTCAAACGCGCGATGGAGGCATGACATGGGGATTCATATCATCAAGATGCCCGATATCGGCGAAGGCATCGCGGAAGTCGAACTGGTGGGCTGGCACGTCAAGGTGGGCGACACGGTCGCCGAGGACCAGCCGCTGGCCGACGTGATGACCGACAAGGCCACGGTCGAGATCCCGTCGCCGGTGGTCGGCAAGGTGATTTCGCTGGGCGGCGACGTCGGCCAAGTCATGGCGGTGGGCGGAGAGCTGATCCGCCTGGAGGTCGAGGGCGAGGGCAATGTGAAGGCGGGGGCGGCGGCGCCCGCGCCGGCCGCGCCCGGAAAGGCGGCTGAAAAGGCGGCTGAAAAGGCGGCGCCCGAAACGGCGGCGCCTGAAAAGGCAGGTTTCGAAAAGGCGCCATCCGAAAAGGCCGCACCGGCGGTATCCGCGCCGCAGCCGGCCGCGGCGTCGGCGCCGTCCCGGACGCCGGCCTCGCGCCAGTCGGGCGGCGCGCCCGCCGCGTCCCGCCAGCCGGGCGAAAAGCCGCTGGCTTCGCCCGCCGTGCGCAAGCGCGCGTGGGACCTGGGCGTGGAACTGCGCTTTGTGCAGGGCAGCGGCCCGGCCGGGCGCATCCTGCACGAGGACCTGGATGCCTGGCTGCAAGGGCAGGGCTCGGCCAGCAATGCGCGCGCCGGCTCGGCCTACGCCGAACGCAACGATGAAGACGCCGTGCCCGTCATCGGACTGCGCCGGAAAATCGCGCAGAAGATGGCCGAGTCCAAGCGCCGCATCCCGCATTTCAGCTACGTCGAGGAAATCGACGTGACCGAACTGGAAGACCTGCGCGTGCAGCTCAACGCCAAGTGGGGCGAGTCGCGCGGCAAGCTCACGCTGCTGCCGCTGCTGGCCCGGGCCATGGTGGTGGCGCTGCGCGACTTTCCGCAGATCAACGCGCGCTACGACGACGAGGCCGGCGTGGTGACGCGCTACGGCGCGGTGCACATCGGCATCGCCACGCAGAGCGACGGCGGGCTGATGGTGCCGGTGATGCGCCACGCCGAGGCGCGCGACGTATGGTCCATGGCGGCCGAGATCGCGCGGCTGGCGCAGGCGGTGCGCAGCGGGTCGGCCGGGCGCGACGATCTGTCCGGTTCGACCATCACCATCACCAGCCTGGGCCCCCTGGGCGGCATCGTCACCACGCCGGTGATCAACCATCCCGAGGTCGGCATCGTGGGCGTGAACCGCATCGTCGAGCGGCCCGCCTTCCGCAATGGCGCCGTGGTGGCGCGCAAGCTGATGAATCTGTCTTCGTCCTTCGACCACCGCGTGGTGGACGGCATGGACGCGGCGCGCTTCATCCAGGCCGTGCGCGCGCTGCTGGAACAACCCGCGCTGCTTTTCGTGGAGTAAGCATGAGCCAGATCACAAAGACAACGACATTGCTGGTGATCGGCGGCGGCCCCGGCGGCTACGTGGCCGCCATCCGCGCCGGGCAGCTTGGCGTACCGACCATCCTGGTCGAGGGCGCGCAGTTGGGCGGCACCTGCCTGAACATCGGCTGCATCCCGTCCAAGGCCCTGATCCATGCGGCCGAGGAATTCGACAAGGCGCGCCACTACGCGGGCGAGTCCGCACTGGGCATCGCCGTGGACGCGCCGCGCATCGACATCGCCAAGACCGTGGCCTGGAAGGACGGCATCGTCGGCAGGCTGACGGGCGGCGTGGGCGCGCTGCTCAAGAAGAACGGCGTGGAAGTCGTGCGCGGCTGGGCCACGCTGCTGGATGGCAAGACGGCGGAAGTCGACACGCCCGATGCGGGCCGCATCCGCATCCAGTGCGAGCACCTGCTGCTGGCGGCGGGCTCCGAGCCCACGCCGCTGCCGTCCATGCCGTTCGGCGGGAAGGTGGTGTCCTCCACCGAGGCGTTGTCGCCCGACAGCATCCCGAAGCAGCTCGTGGTGGTGGGCGGCGGCTACATCGGCCTGGAGCTGGGCACCGTGTACCGCAAGCTGGGCGCCGAGGTCGCCGTGGTCGAGGCGCAGGACCGCATCCTGCCCACCTACGACGCCGAGCTCACCAAGCCCGTGGCCGCCGCGCTGGCAAAGATGGGGGTGGCGCTGCACCTGGGCCGCAAGGTGCTGGGCCTCAATGGCAAAGGCGATGCGGTCCGGGTGCAGGACGCCAGCGGGGCCGAGACGCTCCTGCCGGCGGACCGCGTGCTGATCTCGGTGGGGCGCCGTCCGCGCACGCAGGGCTGGGGGCTGGAAAGCCTGCAGCTCGACCGCAAGGGCAACGCGCTGCGCATCGACGACCAATGCCGCACCTCGATGCGCGATGTCTGGGCCATCGGCGACATTGCGGGCGAGCCCATGCTGGCGCATCGGGCGATGGCGCAGGGCGAGATGGTGGCCGAACTGGTGGCGGGCAAGCGCCGCCATTTCCAGCCGGCTTCCATCCCCGCCGTCTGCTTCACCGATCCCGAGGTCGTGGTGGCGGGGCTTTCGCCTGGGGAGGCCGAAGGGGCCGGCCTGGACTGCGTCACGGCATCCTTCCCGTTCGCAGCCAACGGCCGCGCCATGACGCTGGAATCCACCGACGGATTCGTGCGCGTGGTGGCCCGGCGCGACAACCACCTGATCGTGGGTTGGCAGGCGGTGGGGCGCACGGTGTCGGAGCTGTCGACGGCGTTCGGCCAATCGCTGGAAATGGGCGCGACGCTGGAAGACGTGGCGGGCACCATCCACGCCCATCCCACGCTGGGCGAGGCCGTGCAGGAAGCGGCGCTCAAGGCGCTGGGGCACGCGCTGCATATCTAACGCGCGCAAGGGGTTGGCGCCTACCGGCGCACGCCGGAGTGCGCCAGCGCCGCCGTGAATCCCTCCAGGGCAGGGTTGCCCTGGTCCCGCAGCGCGGCCAGCACGATCTGCGCTTTTTCGCCTGCGATGTCGCGCAGCGGCAAAAAACGCAGCGAGTCCGGACGCATCCGGCTCAAGGACTGCGGCACGATCGCCGGCCCGACGCCGGCCTCCACCAGCGTCAGCAGGGTGGGGATGACGCTTTCCTGCGCGATCGATGGCTTTAGCTGCGCGCGCGCGAAAAGCCGCTGGATCATGCTGCGGAAGTAGGGAGAGATGTCCTGCCGGTATCCCACCATGGGGTACTCCAGAAGCTCCTGCAGCGACACGTCGCGCTGGTTCGACAGCGGGTGGTCGTGGCGCAGCGCCACGCACAGGGGCTCTTCATGGACAACCACCGTCTGGATGTCAGCGTCCAGCGGGTGCGGGCGCATCAGGGCAACCTCCACGACGCGCGAGCGCAGGGCGGGGTCCATGTCCACCGAGTTCATTTCGCGCAGATCGATCCGGACTTCCGGGTGCGCGTCGCGGTAATGGCTGAGAGCCGACACCAGCGGCGAACTGGCGGCGCTGGGCGTGATGCCGATGACCAGGGAACCGGTTTCGCCGCGCGCCGTGCGGCGCGCCTGGCGCAGCATTAACTGGGTGTCCGCGGAAATCCGCCGCGCCCGTTCGTACATGATCTCGCCGGCGGGCGTCAATTTGACCGAGCGCGTGGTGCGCTCGAACAAGGGCACGCCGACCAGCGTTTCCAGCCGCTTGATCTGCTGCGTGAGCGGCGGCTGCGTCATGAACAGGCGTGCCGCAGCCCGGGCGAAATGCAGTTCCTCGGCCAGCGTGCAAAACAGCACCAGCAGCCGGCCGTCCAGAAAGATTAATTCTGATTTCGACATAATTGATGCGAAATTACAAATTGGACGTGGATTAATTGTATTCCTAAGATTCGGCATCGAAGTTGTTCAGCCGTTTGCCGGAATACGTCATGCCTGTCGCGCCTTTTCCCCTGTCTGTCCACGAGATCTCCCGGCGCGTGCGTGCGGGCGCGGCCGCTCCGCTGGCTGCCGCCCGCGCCAGCCTGGCGGCTATCGACGAGATGGACAGCGTCATCCGGGCATGGAGCCATGTCGTGGGTCCGGACGCGCTGGAGGCGCCAGAAGAAGGGACGGGGGGCCGGCTGGCTGGCGTGCCGATCGGGGTCAAGGACGTGATCGATGTCGCGGGCATGCCCACGGGCTTCGGCGTGCCCGCGCTGACTGGCGGCGCTGCCCGGTTCGACGCGTGTTGCGTGGGTATGCTGCGCGCCGCCGGCGCAGTGCCGGTGGGCAAGACGGTAACGGCGGAGTTCGCCTTCAGGACGCCGGGAGCCACGCGCAATCCGCATGCCCTGGACCATACGCCGGGCGGTTCTTCCAGCGGCTCGGCGGCGGCGGTCGCCGCCGGCATGGTGCCTGCCGCGCTGGGCACACAGACCGGCGGCTCGATGATCCGGCCTGCGGCGTTCTGCGGCGTCGTGGGCTTCAAGCCCGGCTTCGGCCAGGTGTTCCGCGATGGCATGAAGCTGACCTGCGAATCACTGGACACCATCGGCTGGTATTCAAACACCGTCGAGGATGCGCAGGCGATCGCGCAGGTGCTGATCGCGGACGATGGCGACGACAACCGGGCGTCCGACCGGCCGCTGACGATCGCGGTGCAACTGGGCAATCCCAACGCCGCGCTGTGCCCGGAAAGCCAGCGGGAGATCGCACGGGCATGCGAGGCCTGGCGTGCACAGGGAGTGCGCTGCGAGTCGGTCGAGGCGGCCGCGGAAACGGGTCTGCTGCTGCGGGCGCACGACGTGATCATGCACTATGAATTCGCGCGCAGCCTGATGCCGGTGGTGGCGCGGCATGGCGATTGCCTGAGTCCGGTCCTGCGGCGGGCCGTGGCGCATGGGCTGGCCATCGGGGCGGGCGAGTACCGCGAGATGCTAGCGGTGCAGGCGTCGCTGCGGCATGCCTGGGGCCCGCGCTATGGGGGCGCGGACCTGATCCTGACGCCCAGCACGCCGGGGCCGGCGCCGCGGGGGCTCAGCCACACAGGCGACGGCGTCTTCAACAAGATCTGGTCGGTGTTGGGATGGCCATGCCTGCACCTGCCGACCGCGTTCAATCAGGCAGGCCTGCCCATAGGCATGCAACTGGTCGGCAATTGGGGAGACGACCGCAGGTTGCTCGCCATGGGCCGCAAACTACATCATCTGCTGACGCAGCAAGGGGAATGACATGGAGTTCAAGTTACTGAAGCAAGGTCTGCTGGGGCTGTTCGTGGCGGCAGCCGTCACGGGCGGCGCGCAGGCTGCGGGCGAATATCCCAACCGGCCGGTCAACGTGATCGTGCCCACGGCCGCGGGCGGCACCGTGGATATCGTGGCCCGCATCATGGCCGAAAAGCTGGGCCCCGAACTGGGCCAGCCCGTGGTCGTGATCAACAAGCCGGGCGCGGGCGGCGTGGTGGGCACCCAGGCGTTTCTGCGCGAGCCTCAGGACGGCTACACCGTGCTGTTCACCGCGAACAGCAACCAGCTGATCGTTCCCTGGGTCTACAAGGACGCGAAGTTCGATCCCATCAAGGATTTCGCGCCGATTGCGGCGGTGGGCGAGGTGCCCAATGTGCTGTGCGTGAATCCGGCGTTCCCGGCGAAGGACATGAATGAATTCATGGCGCTGGTCAAAGCCAATCCGGACACGTACCCGTACGCCTCGGCGGGTGCGGGCACCCTGAATCATTTGCTGGGCGTGATGCTGAACGAACTGGGCGGCCTGCGCATGCAGCATGTTCCGTATCGCGGTGTGTCGCCGGCGATGGCCGACGTCATGGGCAACCAGGTGCCGATGCTGTTCGCCAGCCTGCCGTCCGCATTGGAGAGCATCAAGGCTGGCAAGCTGCGTGCGCTGGGCGTCAGCAGCGCGGCAAGAAATTCCCTGTTGCCCGATGTCCCCGCCATCAATGAGTTCATTCCGGGCTTCACCGGTGACCTGTGGGTGGCGTTCTATGGCGCGAAGGATGTGCCCGAGGCCTCCGTTGCCCGGCTGCACCAGGCGATCCGCAAGGTCATGGTCGATCCCGCGCTGAAAGCGAAGTTCGATCAGTTGGGCGTCACGATGATGCAGGATGGTCCCGCAGAACTGGCTGCGCGCCAGCAGGTCGAATTCATGCAATGGAAGCAGATCGTGCAGGCATCGGGTGCCGCGCCGGACTGATCCCGTTTTCGCGATGCCTTACCGGCTGCCGTCGATATAGGGCCGCGCCTGCAGGATCAGGACCTTGTCCCCCTGCACGGCCCATTCGATGTCCTGGTCCCCATTTCCCAGCCGCTTCTTGACCTGCCGCCCCACGGCGGCCAGGCGTGCGACCAGCGCGTCGTCCAGCACCTGGCGGGCGCCGTCGATCGGCACTTCGCGCACGCCGCCGCCGGACGCGGCCACCAACTGCGTGTCTTCGGCCGAGCGGCTGAGCACCTGCACGGCCTTGGACCAGCTCGAATACATCACCTGTTCAGCCTGGCGTTTGCCTTCCACCACCTTGATGCCCAGCCCGCGCTTGGCCGACAGGTAGGTCACGTGGCGGCGCGAGGCGTCGAACGGGTCGCGCGTGATCATGACGCCGGAATTGTCCGAGGCCGCCGCCTGCTGCACCAGCACCGCCATCACCACGCCGGCCGCGCCGATGCCGGCCGCGCGGCGCGCCTCGTAGGCCTCGAAGTTGTAGACCGAGGCCCAGACCGTCTGCACCGCCCGCGCCAGCGCGTCGGCATGCGTGACGTTCGGCACGGTGGTGTACAGCCCCGCGCCGCTGAACCCGGGCAGGTCTTCGGAGTTGGACGAGCTGCGCACGAAGACGCCGCAGCCCTGCAGCTGCGTCTGCCAGTGGTCGCGCCACGCGGCGGCCTGCGCCGGGTCGGGCTGCGCGTCGATGATCTGCTGGCGCAAGGCGGCCAGTTCGGCGCGGCGCACGTTGGCGTCGCTGGCGAAGTCGGGGCGTCGCTCCAGCGCCGCCACGCGCGCGGGCACGTCCAACCGGTCCATGAACGCCGCGTACTGGGCGAACGGAATGCAAAAGCCGTCGGGCACGCTGGCCGCCGGTGGCAGGACGGCCTTCAGCGCGCCCAGGTTGGCCGCCTTCACGCCGCAATGGCGGCTGTCGCGCGTTGTCATGCCGGTCAGCGGCTTGATGGCGCGCACCGACAGGTCGGGCTTGGGCAGCGGCGCGCCGGCCGCCTTGGGCGCGGTCGCCGCGGGCTGGGCGATGCGCTGCACCTGGTAGCCGTTGCTGGAGACAGTCAGCTCGACCCACTGCCCGTCATGCTCGCGCAGGGTCGCCACCGCGTCGCGCACGTAGGCATTGGGAATGCGCCAGCCCTTGGCCAGCAGGTTCACGTGCGACAGCAGGGTGGATGGCCGCTGCGTGACCAGGCCCGCGACGGGCGTCAGCGCCACGGGCACTTCGTCCAGCACCACGATATCGGTGGGCGACAGGTCCGGCGTGTCGTCCACGGACTTCACGATGCGCAGCCGGCCTTGCGCGCGTCCAGTGTTCAGCGGCAGGAAGGCCTGTTCGCGCAGCAGCGCTTCCTGGGTGACGAAGTCGATGCCGGCGTTGCGCGCCGTCTGTTCCTGCAGTGTGGAATTGCTCTTGAAGCGC
Organism: Achromobacter sp. NFACC18-2; assembly: GCF_900108985.1. Classification (NCBI taxonomy): domain Bacteria; kingdom Pseudomonadati; phylum Pseudomonadota; class Betaproteobacteria; order Burkholderiales; family Alcaligenaceae; genus Achromobacter; species Achromobacter sp. NFACC18-2. The sequence continues at coordinate 67,643 of NZ_FNYM01000015.1, forward strand.
AGCGGCTCGTAGAAGGTGGCGGCCAGCCTGTCGCGGGTCAGCGCCAGCAGTTCCGGCGTCAGCAGGTCGCCTTCCCAGAATTCATAGGTATAGCCCGGCAGGCCGTTCTGCCAGCTCAGCGTGCCGAACAGCAGGCGCCGGTCCGGGGCCTTGTACTGGGCGATCAGCGCGGCCTTGTCGCCGGACAGCAGTCGCCGCTCGCGCGCGAAGGTCTCGTGCAGCGCGTAGCGCGGCGTGTGAAGGTAATAGATGCGGTTGGCGCGTTGGCGGTCGATCACGAACAGCACGTGCGGAATCTCCAGCGGGGTGCCGGCGTTGTAGACGCGGGCTAGTTGCTGGAATTCTGCCTGGGTGCGGATCTGCTCCAGGAAGCGGGGGCCGCCCCAGCGCGTGTCCTCGGTCTTGGGCGCTTCGACCTCGTCAGGGCGCAGGGGGCGGCCGTTTTCGTAGGGCGAAGGCTTGCGGGCACTCTGTGCCTGGGCCACCGGAGAGATTGCGCCCGCCAGAAGGCAAGACGCGGACACGGCGGCAAGGGACATGCACAGCGGTGCAAGGGGCTTGAGCGACGCGCGCATGAGGGACATGGTTTTGGGGACAGGTCCGTAAAGGCGCAATGATATCGGACCTTGCCCCTTGCCCGACGGCTCCTATCGGCCCATGACGGCGCTGGCGAACGCCTCGGGCGAGGGGCTTTCGGGCCAGCTGGGCACATCAGGCGGCACTTCCAGCCAGGCGTGCTTGCGGCGGGTCCAGATGTGCGCCACGGGCGCCAGCGCGGCCGCCTCGTCCAGCGTGCCCGCGCGCAGCACGCGCATGCCGGGCGCGGCGTCCGTCGTGTTGAAGATGCGGGTATGGCACTGCGCGCAGAGGTACTGGCGCGATTGCAGGCCGGCGTGTTCATGGCGGTACTCGGCTAGCGCACCGGTTATGCTCATCGCCGTTTCCGACAGCAGCATGTGCAGCCCGAAGGCGCTGCCGCTCCAGCGCTGGCAGTTCAGGCAGTGGCAGGCGTAGACGCGCGGCTTGCCGGCCGGCTCGACGGTATAGCGCAAGGCGGCGCAGCGGCATTGGCCAGTGAGGGTCATGGATGGGTTCCTTGAAGGGGGCGCCACAGGATGCGCTGGATGCCGGCCGCCGGGAACCGCCAGAATGAACCATCCGTTAGCAGGTTTTGTATGAGCATCGATTCTCTTGAATGGGAAAGCCAGCGCGTTTTTCTTGCCGTCCTGCGTAGCGGCAGCCTGTCCGGGGCGGCGCGGCTGTTGAACATCGCCCAGGCGACGGCGCGCCGTCGCATCGAAAAGCTGGAGGCCAGTGTAGGCGTGAGCCTGTTCCTGCGCACGCCCGCCGGCCTGCAGCCCACGGACGCGGCCCGCGAACTGAGCGACCACGTCGAAGCCATGGATGTGGCGGCTCGCGCCTTCAGCCGGCGGGCGGGGACTGGCGCGGACGCGGCCGAAGGGGTGGTGCGCGTCACCAGCAGTGAACTGCTGGGCGTCGAGGTGCTGCCGACGATGCTCCTGGGGGTCCGCCAGGCCATGCCCGGGGTGCGGCTGGAATTGAGCGTGCAGGACCGGCTGGAGGCCTTGCCCCGGCAGGAGGCCGACATCGCGGTAAGGCTGCAGCGCCCCAGCGAAGCGAACGTGGTCGCGCGGCGCACCGGCGCCTTGCGGGTGGGGCTGTACGCCGCGCCCGGCTGCATCCGCGCCTATGGGCTGCCGCAATCGCGCGCGCAGCTTCGCGGTCTGCCGATGATCGGACCGGATCGTCGCCTCTCTGACCGCCGCATGCTGGCCGAGCACGGCGTGATCGATCCCGACCAGGCCTTTGCCGTGGCCTGCGACCACCACGTGGCACAGTTCGCCGCCCTGAAGGCGGGGCTGGGCTTCGGTGTCTGTCCGGGCCAGCTTGCGCGGCCGTTGGGGCTGGTGCCCGTCCTGGAGCAGGAAATCGGCTTTGACGTCGACGTGTGGATTGCCATGCACGGAGACCTGCGGCGGGTGAAGCGGGTGGCGGGTGTATTCGATGCGCTGGCCCGGGAGCTGGACGCCTATTTGGCGGGCTAGAAACAACGAGGCCCCCGGAAAGGGGGCCTTGCAGGAGCGGCGCGCACCAAGGACGGAATCAGCCTTCGGCCGTCTCCGCCAGCACGCGGCGGGCTTCCTCGGCCACGCGCTCGGGGGCGGTGCCGCCCACGTGCTTGCGCGCGGCGACCGAGCCTTCCAGGGTCAGCACCTGGTGGACGTCTTCGCCGATGCTGGCGTGGTAGGCGGTCAGTTCGGCGGTGGACAGGTCGGCCAGGTCGCAGCCGCGCTGTTCGCAGTCGCGCACGGCGTGGGCCACGACTTCGTGGGCGTCGCGGAAGGGCACGCCGCGCTTGACCAGGTAGTCGGCCAGGTCGGTGGCGGTGGCAAAGCCCTGCAAGGCGGCGGCGCGCATGTTGTCGGCCTTGACCTTGATGCCGCCGGCCATGTCCGCGAAGATCGTGAGCGTGTCGCGCAGCGTGTCGGCCGTGTCGAACAGGCCTTCCTTGTCTTCCTGGTTGTCCTTGTTGTAGGCCAGCGGCTGGCCTTTCATCAGGGTCAGCAGGGCGACGAGGTTGCCGTTGACCCGGCCGGTCTTGCCGCGGGCCAGTTCGGGCACGTCGGGGTTCTTCTTTTGCGGCATGATCGAGCTGCCGGTGCAGAAGCGGTCGGCCAGGTCGATGAAGCCCACGCGCGGGCTCATCCAGAGCACCAGCTCTTCGGACAGGCGCGAGACGTGCGTCATGATCAGCGCGCCGGCGGCGCAGAATTCGATGGCGAAGTCGCGGTCGGACACGGCGTCCAGCGAGTTGCGGCACACGCCTTCAAAACCCAGGGTCTTGGCGACGCGCTCGCGGTCGATGGGGAACGACGTGCCGGCCAGGGCGGCGGCGCCCAGCGGCAGGCGGTTCACGCGGCGGCGGCAGTCGGCCAGGCGCTCGGCGTCGCGGCCGAACATTTCGGCGTAGGCCAGCAGGTGGTGGCCGAAAGTGACGGGTTGGGCCACCTGCAGGTGCGTGAAGCCGGGCATGATGGTGGCGGCGTTTTCCAGCGCCACCGTGGCCAGCGCGTGGCGCAGTTGGCGCAAGAGCACCTGCAGGGTGTCGATCTCGTCGCGCAGCCACAGGCGGATGTCGGTGGCGACCTGGTCGTTGCGCGAACGGCCGGTGTGCAGGCGCTTGCCCGCGTCGCCCACCAGTTCCACGAGACGCTTTTCGATGTTCAGGTGGACGTCTTCGAGGTCGAGCAGCCACTGGAAGCTGCCGGCGTCGATTTCAGACAGGATCTGGGTCATGCCGCGCTGGATGTCGGCCAGGTCCTGGGCGCCGATGATGCCCTGGGCGGCCAGCATGTCCGCGTGCGCGAGCGAGCCCTGGATGTCGTGGCGCGCCAGGCGCTTGTCGAAATCCACGGACGCCGTGTAGCGTTTGACGAGTTCGGAAACCGGCTCGGAGAACCGGGCGGACCAGGCCTGCGCCTTGTTGGCGAACTGGTTTTGATCGGGGGAGGGAGTCTTTGCCATGATGGGCGGGATTATAGGGCCTCGCGGCGCACCGGGCGCAGGCGGCCCCGGTTTCCCGGGGCCGGAACCCGCAGCCGGGGCGAGTTGGCGGATAATCCCCGCTTGGTTTCAATGATCTGAGAAGCGAGTACGGATCCATGCCCCTGGAATGGGAAGAGCTAGTCACCCAATTTGATGCCCACCTGCCGCGCGAGATCTGGGCGCAGACGCTGATCGGCATCGGCGCGCTCATCCTGGCCGCGCTGTTCGTGCAGTGGGTCGTGGCCCGGGTCGTGCTGCTGCTGGCGCACCGGCTGCTGGTCGTCAGCGGGCACGGGGACTGGGACAAGGCGCTGCAGCGCCGCCGCGCGTACCAGAACCTCTGGTACGCGGTGCCGTTCGCGGTGGTGTCGATGGGCATCGGCCTGGTGCCCCACGCGGAAAGCGTGGTCACCATCGTGGGCCGCCTGGCGCACGCGGGCGCCTGGATCTGCGTGTTCGTGGCGGTTTCGGGGGTGCTGAGCGCCTGGCAGGACACCTATTCGGCCACCACCCGCGCGCAGACCCGCTCCATCAAGGGCTACATCCAGATCGGCAAGCTGGTCCTGGCGGCGGTCTGCACCGTCCTGGTGCTGTCCATCCTGATCGACCGCTCGCCGCTGTGGATGATCTCCGGCCTGGGCGCGCTGTCGGCGGTGTTGCTGCTGGTGTTCAAGGACACGCTGCTGTCGCTGGTGGCCAGCACCCAGCTCACCAGCAACGACATGCTGCGCATCGGCGACTGGATCGAGATGCCGCAGTGCAACGCCGACGGCTTCGTCAAGGACATCGCGTTGCACACCGTGAAGGTGCAGAACTGGGACAACACCGTGACCACGGTGCCGACCTACAAGCTGTTCTCGGAAAGCTACCGCAACTACCGCCACATGTTCGAATCGGGCGGCCGGCGCATCAAGCGCACCATCCGCATCGACGCCGCCAGCGTGCGCTTCCTGACCGACGACGAGGCGCAGCGCCTGATGAAGTTCCGGCTGCTGCACGATTACCTGCAGACCAAGACGCAGGACATCGTGCAGGCCAACCAGACCTTGGGCGAGCTGGCCAGCGTGCCGGCCAACCGGCGCCGCCTGACCAACATCGGCACCCTGCGCGCCTACGCGCTGGCCTTTCTGAAGCAGAACCCGGAGATCCGCCAGGATATGGCGATGATGGTGCGCATGATGGAGCCCACCTCCGAGGGCATTCCGGTCGAGGTCTATTGCTTTACCGCCGTGACCGCGTGGGTCGAGTACGAACGCATCCAGGGCGACGTCTTCGACCACCTGCTCGCGATCCTGCCGGAGCTGGGCCTGCGCCTGTACCAGCAGCCGTCGGGGGCGGACATCGGCGCGATGGGCAGCTACCTGCGCGACAGCGCCATCCAGGCCGCGCTGACGGCCGAGCGCGACAGGCAAGGCCATGACGTGGACGGCGACCCGGCGCTGCCGTTCGAGCGGGGCCTGACCGACAGCAAGATGCCGCGCTAGGCGGGCAGGCAAGGCCGCGGCCCGGAGCCCGTGAGATAATCCGGCGGTTGATTCCAGGGCCTCTTAACACCAGGCAAACACCCCGCGAACCCCCAGGCGAAAACCCGATGTCGAACCCGTTCTTCAACCTGTATTCCCACGGCTTCGCCCGGGTCGCGGTCGGCGTGCCCGAGTGCCGGGTCGCCGATCCCGCGTTCAACGCCGCGCAGACCATCGCGCTGGCGCAGCAGGCCGCCCAGGGCGGCGCGGTGCTGGCGGCCTTCCCCGAGCTGGGCCTGTCGGCCTACACCTGCGACGACCTCTTTCACCAGAAGGCCCTGCTGGACGCCTGCGAGGCCGCGCTGGCCCGCGTGGTCGAGGCCACGGCCGAACTGGACATCGCCCTCATCGTGGGAGCGCCGCTGCGCGTGTCCCACCAGTTGTTCAACTGCGCCGTGGTCGCGGCGGGCGGGCGCATCCTGGGCGTGGTGCCCAAGACCTACCTGCCCAATTACGGCGAGTTCTACGAAGCCCGCCAGTTCAGCGCCGCCGATTGCGCCATCGATGCCGAGATCACCCTGCTGGGCCAGACCGTGCCCTTCGGCGCGGAGCTGCTGTTCCAGATGGAAAAGCTGCCGCTGTTCCAGTTCCACGTCGAAATCTGCGAAGACGTCTGGGTGCCCATTCCCCCGTCGTCCTATGCCGCGCTGGCGGGGGCCACGGTGCTGGTCAACCTGTCCGCCTCCAATATCGTCGTGGGCAAGGCCGAATACCGCCACCAGCTCGTCTCGCAGCAGTCGGCGCGCTGCCTGTCGGCCTACATGTACACGTCGGCCGGTCGGGGCGAATCGTCGACCGACCTGGCCTGGGACGGCCAGGCCCTCATCTACGAAAACGGCGAGCTGCTGGCCGAATCCGAACGCTTCCTGAGTCACTCCCATCTGCTGTTCTCGGATGTGGACCTGGAACGCCTGTCGCGCGAGCGCATGCGCCAGAGCACCTTCGGCCAGTCCGTGCGCCGTCACCAGGACGAGGTGCGCCGGTTCCGCCGCGTGGCGGTGCCGGTGAATCCCCCGCTGGAAGACGCCGAGCTGCCGCTTGAGCGGCGCGTGGCGCGCTTTCCGTATGTGCCGGCCGACCCGCAGCGCCGCGACGCGCGCTGCAAAGAGGTCTACAACATCCAGGTGCAGGCGCTGGCGCAGCGCCTGTCGGCCAGCGGCATGAAGAAGGTGGTCATCGGCATCTCGGGCGGGCTCGATTCCACGCATGCGCTGCTGGTCTGCGCCAAGGCCATGGACGCCCTGGACCTGCCGCGTTCCAACATCCTGGCGGTCACGATGCCGGGCTTTGCCACCAGCACCCGCACCCTGCAGCAGGCGCGCCGCCTGATGGCGGTGGTGGGCTGCACCGCGTCCGAAATCGACATCCGGCCGAGCTGCCTGCAGATGCTCAAGGACCTGGGCCATCCGTATGCGGACGGCGAGCCGGTCTACGACATCACTTTTGAAAACGTGCAGGCCGGCGAGCGCACCAATCACCTGTTCCGCCTGGCCAATTTCAGCAACGCCATCGTCATCGGCACCGGCGACCTCAGCGAGCTTGCACTGGGTTGGTGCACGTACGGCGTGGGCGATCACATGTCGCACTACAGCGTCAACGCGAGCGTGCCCAAGACGCTGATCACGCATCTGGTGCGCTGGGTGGCCGAATCCGGCCGCCTGGGCGACGACGGCGCGCAGGTGCTGCTGGACGTGCTGGGCACGGACGTCAGCCCGGAACTCGTGCCCGGTGGGGCGGACGACAAGCCCGAGCAGAAGAGCGAAGCCTCCATCGGCCCGTACGAACTGCAGGACTTCAACCTGTACTACACGCTGCGCTATGGCTTTGCGCCGAGCAAGGTCGCCTTCCTGTCCTGGACGGCCTGGCGCGACCGCGAGGCCGGCGCCTGGCCCGAGGGCGGCCACGTCGCCCGCAACCAGTACGACCTGGCCGCCATCAAGCGCAACCTGAAGATCTTCCTGGACAAGTTCTTCCGCCTCAGCCAGTTCAAGCGTACCTGCATCCCGAACGCGCCCAAGGTCGGTTCGGGCGGCTCGCTCTCGCCGCGCGGCGACTGGCGCGCGCCCAGCGATTCGGAATCGGTGGTGTGGATGCGCGAGGCCGACGGCATTCCCGACGAGGCGCCCAACACCTGACCGGCGGCGCCGCGCACCAAGTTGGGGCGGCCGCGTGAATGCGCGCCGCAGGCAGGCGCGGCGCGCGTTTCCCCGTAGCCGCGTCCGCCGCTGTGCGGTGTTATTCTCTTATCCATTGCGCCCGGCGCCCGTCCGGCAGGACTGCGGGCGGCGCGGCAGGGCGACGCAACACATTAAAAACCCAGGACGACCAACGTGAAACAAGTCACCGCCATCATCAAACCCTTCAAGCTCGACGAAGTCCGCGAGGCGCTGGCGGAAGTCGGCGTCAGCGGCCTGACGGTCACCGAAGTCAAGGGTTTCGGCCGCCAGAAGGGCCACACCGAACTCTATCGCGGCGCGGAATACGTCGTGGACTTCCTGCCCAAGATCCGCGTCGAAGTGGTCCTGCCCGATGACCAGGTTGAAGCCGCCATCGAGGCCGTCGTCAAGGCCGCCCGCACCGGCAAGATCGGCGACGGCAAGATCTTCGTGACGCCGGTCGAACAGGCCATCCGCATCCGCACCGGCGAGAGCGACGAAGAGGCGCTCTGATCCTCGCTTTCCGCGGGCCGCCGTCCAACGCGGTCCGCGCGCCTACCTGATCAACTGGTTCATCTCCAGGATCGGCATCATCACGGCCAGCACGATCAGCAGGACGAATCCCCCCATCAGCAATATCAGCGCCGGCTCCAAGAGGGCCGTCATGGCCATCGCGCGCCGCTCCAGGTCGCGCGAGAGGTTCTGCGCGCCCCGGTCCAGCAGCTCGGGCAGGCGCCCGGTCTTTTCGCCGCTGGCGATCAGGTGCACCAGCAGCGACGGAAAGACCTTTTGCGCGCCCAGCGACGCCGATAGCGCCGCGCCTTCGCGCACGCGGGCCGCGGCCTCGTCCACCGCCAGGCGCAGCACGTCGTTGCCGAGCGTGCGGCGCGCCGCCTCCAGGGCGGTCAGCAGCGCCACGCCGCTGCCGCACAGAATCGCCAGCGTGGACGCAAAGCGCGCGGCGTTCACGCCCAGCACAAAGCGTCCGGCCAGCGGCAGCCGCAGCACGCGCGCATGCCAGGCGCGGCGGGCGGCCGGCGCGCGCAGCGTGTAGCGCCACAGCGCAATCGCCGCCACCACGCCTGCGCCCGTCACCGCGCCCCATTCGCGCACATAGTCCGACAGCCCCAGCATGATCTGCGTCAGCATTGGCAGTTCCTGCTTGGCCTGGCTGAACGCCGACACTACCTGCGGCACGACATAGCCCAGCAGGAAGATGACGATGATGACCGAGACGCTCGCCACCACCGCCGGATAGATGAACGCGGTCATGACCTTGCTGCGCAAGGTGTTGCGTTCCTCGATGTAGTCCGCCAGCTTTTCCATCACCTGCGCCAGGTCGCCCGATTCCTCGCCCGCGCCGATCAGCGCGCGATAGATCTCGGGAAAGTCGCGCGGCCGCGAGGCCAGCGCGGCGGACAGCCGATGGCCGGCGCGCACGTCGTCGCGCACGCCGCCCAGCGTGGCCGCGATGTGTTTTTTCTCGGCCTGTTCCAACGTGGCGCTGAGCGCGGCATCCAGCGGCAGGCGCGCGGCGAGCAGGCTGGCAAGCTGGCGCGTCAGCCACGCGAGATCGGCATCCGACAGGCGCGTGCGCAGTGCAGCGCCCATGCCTTCGGCACGCGCCGCCAGGGAGGTCGACAGCGGCAGCAGGCCCCGTCCACGCAACTGGTTTCTGGCGCCGCGCTCGGAGTCGGCGTCGATCGTGCCGCGCACGATTTTCCCGAGCGCGTCGGTGGCTTCATAACGGAAGGAAGGCATGACTGTAATAAAGCGGAAGCACCTGCCGAAATCGCCAGGAGCCCCGAATTTAAAGGGTTTCCAGGGCGTTACCTTGCCTTGGAAATATGACCGGGATGTTGCAGTCACACCCCGTATACTCCGACGCGCTTTCACGTTTTTTCATACGACTTCACGTCTCGGGCACCTATCTCGTCATGCGTCACATCGCGCGTTTCAGTCTTGCATTCCTGCTTGCCGCAACCCAACTCGGACCGGCCGCCAGCACGGCCCACGCACAACAGGCGGACAACCGCGTCAGCCTGAATTTCGTCGACACGGACATTCCCGCCGTGCTGCGTGCGCTGTCCCTGTTCACGCAGCGCAACTTCCTGGTGGATCCTCGCGTCAAGGGCAAGCTCACGCTCGTCTCGGACCGTCCCGTCGATAGCGCGCAGGCGCTGTCCATGTTGACGGGCGCGCTGCGGCTGCAGGGCTTTGCGATCGTCGACGTGGACGGCGTGACGCGCGTGGTGCCCGAAGCCGACGCCAAACTGCAAGGCAGCGCGGTGGTGGGCGGGGCCAGGCCCGCATCCGGCGCGACGGCCGCGAGCTGGGCGCCCGTGCCGGTGTCGGCCTTCGCCAAAAATGGCGGCGGCAACAGCGGCGAGATGCTGACGCGCGTGTTCCCGCTCAAGTACGAAAACGCCGCGAATCTCGTGCCGGTGCTGCGCCCCATGGTGCCGCCCAACAATCCAATCAACGCCTATCCCGGCAACAACACGCTGGTCGTCACGGACTATGCGGACAACCTGGAGCGCATCGCGGCCGTCATCGCGCGCATCGACGTGCCCAGTTCGATGGACACGGACGTGGTGCCGGTGCAGTCCGGCATCGCGACCGACATCGCCATCCTGGCCTCGCAGTTGCTCGACACGCAGAGCAGCGATCCGACCCAGCGCATCGCAGTCGTCGCCGACCCGCGCAGCAACAGCGTGCTGGTGCGGTCGGGCAGCCCCGCGCGCACGCGCCTGGCCCGCGACCTGATCCAGAAGCTGGACGCCCAGCAGAACCGCGCCGGCAATCTGCACGTGGTCTACATGCGCAACGCGCAGGCCACGCGCATCGCCGAGGTGCTGGGCGGGCTGCTGACGGGCCAGGCCAATTCCGCGCCCGGCGCGGCGCCGGGCGCAAGCAGCAGCGGCACGACGCAAGGCGGCGCGCGCACGCAGAACACCGCCAACAGCACCAGCAACAAGGCCGGGCTGGGCATGTCCAGTTCGTCGGGGTCGTCGAGCGGCGGCCTGTCCGGCGAGCAGGAGCGCATCGCGCGCGAAGACAATTCCTCGCAGGCGGTGTCGTACTCCGCGGGCGGCGCCACCATCCAGGCCGACCCGTCGACCAATTCGCTCATCATCTCCGCGCCCGAGCCGCTGTACCGCAGCCTGCGCGAAGTGATCGACCAGCTCGACCAGCGCCGCGCGCAGGTGCTGGTCGAAAGCCTGATCGTGGAGGTCAGCGAAGAAAAGGCCGCCGAGTTCGGCATCCAGTGGATGACGGGCGCGGGCAGCCTCAACGGCAATGGCAGCAGCTTTGTCGGCGGCACCAACCTGGGCGGCAGCGGCATTACCGGCAACGGACCGACCTCGATCGACGCGCTGGGCGGCGGCCTGAGCCTGGGCGTGGTCAAGGGCACGGTGGACGTGCTGGGCAACGAGGTCATCAACCTGGGCGTGCTGGCGCGCGCCATGCAGAACACCGGCGAAGCCAACATCCTGTCCACGCCCAACCTGCTGACCCTGGACAACCAATCGGCCAGCATCCTGGTCGGCAAGACCGTGCCGTTCGTGACCGGGCAGTACGTGACCTCGGGCAGCAACGGCAGCTCCAACCCGTTCCAGACCATCGAACGCGAGGACGTCGGCCTGAAGCTGAACATCCGCCCGCAGATTTCCGAGGGCGGGGCGGTCAAGCTCGACATCTACCAGGAAGTCAGCAGCATCGACGAAAGCCGCTCGAACTCCACCACCGGCATCGTCACCAACAAGCGCGCCATCGACACCAGCGTGCTGATCGACGACGGCCAGATCATCGTGCTGGGCGGCCTGCTGGAAGACAACGTGACGCTCACCTCCAATAGCGTGCCGGGCCTGGGCTCGCTGCCGGTAATTGGCTCGCTGTTCCGCTACGACACCCGCAAGCGCACCAAGACCAACCTGATGGTGTTCCTGCGCCCCTACGTCGTGCGCGACGCGAATCGCAGCGCCAGCGTCACCATGGACCGCTACGATTACATGCGCCGCGCGCAGGGCGTGGTGCAGCCGGGCGAGCATTGGGCGTTGCCGGACATGCAGGCGCCCATGCTGCCGCTGCCGGGATCGGCCCCGTCGGTGTCCAACAACGCCTATGACCTGCGGCCCGAACAGCAGGCGGCCACGCTGCGCCGCCCGGCCCCCGCGACGGTGGAGACCTTTGCCGTGCGCCAGTATCCCGGCATGGCGCCCGCGCCCGCGCAGCAGCCCATCCGCGCGCCGCATCCCGTGATGATGACGGTGGCGGTGGACCCCGAGAAACTGCGATGAGCGCCCACCCGTTGCCCTATGCCTGGGCCCGCGCGCAGCGCGCGGTGCTGTCGCTGCGCGGCGGGCAGGCACAGTTGACGGTCAGCCCGCGCACGCCCGACTGGGCCGTGCGCGAGATCCGCCGCTGCCACGGCGACATCGCGCTCGCGCAGGTCGACGACGAGCAACTCGAAACGCTGCTGACCGCGGCCTACAGCCATTCGGAGGATGCAGCGTCGGTGATGGGTGTGGCCGAAAACGAAATCGACCTGGACCGGCTGCTGCAGGACATGCCCGAGGTGGCGGACCTGCTGGAAGCCCAGGACGACGCGCCCGTGATCCGCATGATCAATGCGCTCTTCGCCCAGGCCGCGCGCGACGGCGCCAGCGACATCCACATCGAACCCTTCGAAACCCATTCCGTGGTGCGCTACCGCGTGGACGGCACGCTGCGCGACGTGGTGTCCCCGCGCAAGGCGCTGCATGCGGCGCTGATCTCGCGCATCAAGATCATGGCGCACCTGGATATCGCCGAAAAGCGGCTGCCGCAGGACGGCCGCATCGCGCTGCGCGTGGGCGGTCGACCCATCGACGTGCGCGTGTCCACCTTGCCGACCGGTCACGGCGAGCGCGCCGTGCTGCGCCTGCTGGACAAGGAGGCCGGCCGCCTGCAGCTTGAAAAGCTGGGCATGAGCCCCGGCGTGCTGGAACGGCTGGATCGCCTGATCCGCCAGCCGCACGGCATCGTGCTGGTGACCGGGCCCACCGGCAGCGGCAAGACCACCACGCTGTACGCGGCGCTGAGCCGCCTGGATGCCTCCACCAGCAACATCCTCACCGTGGAAGACCCCATCGAATACGACCTGCCCGGCATCAGCCAGACGCAGGTCAACGCCAAGATCGACATGAGCTTCGCCCTGGCCCTGCGCGCCATCCTGCGCCAGGACCCGGACGTGATCATGATCGGCGAAATCCGCGACCTGGAAACCGCGCAGATCGCGGTGCAGGCGTCGCTGACCGGCCACCTGGTGCTCGCCACGCTGCACACCAACGATTCGGTGTCCGCGGTCACGCGCCTGACGGACATGGGCGTCGAACCCTTCCTGCTGGCCTCGTCCTTGCTGGGCGTGCTGGCGCAGCGCCTGGTGCGCAAGCTGTGCCCGGCCTGCAAGGCGCCGTCGATGCTGGACGGCGTGCAGGTGTTCCATCCCGTGGGCTGCGAGGCATGCAACCACACCGGGTACAGCGGCCGCTCGGGCATCCATGAGTTGTTCACGGTGGACGACGAGGCGCGCCGGCTGATCCACGAAGGGCGTGATGAGCGCGAACTGCGCCGGGCAGCGGCTGCGTCGGGCATGCGGAGCATGCGCGAGGATGGGCAGCGCTGGGTGGATGGCGGGCAGACCTCGCCGGAGGAAATCCTGAGGGTGACGCGGGACGCGTAGGGCGCATGGCGTCAGCGGGGCGGCCGACGTCGGCGCTCAAGGCGCCGGTCTCCGTCACGCTCATCATGCCCGCGACACCGCAGTTTCGAAATCATGAACAATTGCAATTTGTATGGCCTGCCCCTTGTTCTACAGGGGCAGCACAGGCCGTTAGAATATTCGGAACCACCGTTTGCGGGCCGACAACGGCTCTAAAGTGCACGGGGACATAGGTCCGAAAAATGGCTCGACATACGCACCATCCACGGGCTGCTGAGGCCCACCAGCCTGCACCGGCTCATCTGGCGGAAATGCTTGACAGCCTTAGCGACGGATTCATGTCGCTAGACAAGTCTTGGCGCTTCACGTATCTCAACAATACCGCCGAGCGGTATTTGCAGCAGGCGCGGAAAAACCTCCTCGGACGCGAAATCTGGCAGTGTTACCCGGACTTGGTGAACTCCGGCTACTACCAAATCTACCGGCACACAGCGGCGACAGGGCGTCCCGGCTGCCACACAGGCTATTACGCCCCGCTTCGAACTTGGTTTGAAGCCCGCTCATTTCGCCACGATGAAGGCATTACGGTACTTTTTCGCGACGTCACGCGCGAACACGAGCACGCCGCCCAGTTAGCGTTTGAAGCGAGTCACGATTATCTGACGGGGTTGGCGAATCGACGCAGTTGCATGGAAGCGCTGTCTCGTGCAGTAGCAGACGCTGCCTTGCCAAGCGGGCCGGATGGCGTCTCTGTCGCGGTGCTGTTTATCGACTTGGACCATCTCAAGGAAGTCAATGACGCGTTCGGCCATGTTGCCGGTGACGAACTGCTGCGTAGTTTCTCGGTAAGGCTGAAGGCAAGTCTCGGGCCTGCCTTTTTTGCAGCCCGCGTCGGCGGCGACGAGTTTGTTCTGCTGTTGCGCAACACCACAAAAAGCGCGGTGGAAGCGTGCGCATCTGCGGTGCTCAACGCGCTTGCGATGCCGTTTGAAATTTGCGGCCGAGCGATCTCTCTGTCCGCCAGCATTGGCATTGCGCTAATGGGAGAAGACCCCGAAACCGCCGAGACACTGCTGAGTCAGGCCGATACGGCCATGTACGCAGCCAAGTCTGCTGGCGGGCTTCAAGTACGTACGTATGACGTGATCCTGGACAGGGGCGTGCGCAACCGTGTCGCGTTGCGCTCCGACCTCCGTGCGGCGTTTGCGCAGAACCAGTTCGAGCTCCATTTCCAGCCCCAGATATCACTCGCGGATGCCTCCCTGATCGGTGCTGAGGCGCTTCTTCGCTGGCGTCATCCCGACCGGGGCCTGCTGACACCTGACGCATTCCTGGCTCTGCTGCTTGAGTCGCCCTATGAAGGCGCGCTGGTCGAATGGCTGCTCAATGCGGTTTGCCTGCAGATCGCCTCATGGCAACGGATGGGCGTCGCCGTACCGCGTATCAGCCTGAACCTATCGGCTCGGCAACTTCTCGATATGGGGCTCGTGGATCGGATTCACTCTGCCGTCAGTAAACACGACATCTCCGCCGCGATGCTCGATGTGGAAATCACGGAAGACTGCCTGGTAAGCGATATAGATAGGGCGACGTCAGTCCTCGCCACCCTGAAACGCGCCGGGCTATCCACGTCGCTCGACGACTTCGGTGCGGGATACTCAAGTTTGAGCTATTTAGTCCGACTGCCTATCGACACGCTCAAGATCGACAGGTCCTTTGTCCGCGGGCTGGCGGCGTCGGAGAAGGCCTCGGCGGTAATTCGAGGCGTCGTTGGTCTTGCTCGTTCGCTGGGCATGAAAACGATCGCCGAAGGTGTCGAGCACCAACATCAGGCCGACGAGTTAAAGGACGCCGGCTGCGACTCCATTCAGGGTTATCTGGTTAGCCGCCCGTTGAGCGCAGAGGCTTTCGAGGAGTTTGTGCGACAAGCGTGACGGCAGAGAACGGTAGTGAGGCTGTCCCGCCTATCGCGCGGAGGCACCCGTCCCGAACGTCACCGTGTCGCCTGACCGCCGGCCCAGCGTGGACATCAGGCCGTCCAGGGCGGCGCGATCGGCTTCGCTCGCCGACTTGGCGAACGTCGCTTCCCCCTGAAAGCTCAACCCACGGCCGCCCGCGCTGCCCTGGCCCTTCACATCCAGCAGTCCGCTCTCCGTGCTGAGGACCAGCGTGGCGCCGGCCTTGCCGCCGCCCTGCACGCGCAGCAGGTAAGTCCCTACCGGCGTCACCGGCGTGAGCGCGGTGCCGGCGTTGCGCCAGCGCAGGTCCACGGCCGGTCCCGGCGGCAGCGGGGCGCCCAGGCGCAGCGGCTGCCAGTTGATTTCCAGCATGCCCTGCGGGGCCAGCGTGTTCCACGGCGCGCCCAGCGCGGGCAGCACCGTGGCGGGCACGCGCAGGGATTGCGCCGGGACCGCTAGCCCGTTCCATCCGGGCCGCGCGCGCAGCGTGCCTTGCAGCCAGGGGTGGGAAAGGTCCAGCGCCATGGCGTCCCAGCGCCATTGCCATTGCACGGGCTGCGGCAGCACCCGGCGGGTGCCGGGCGGGCCGAGCGCGATCCACGCGCTGCCGCGCCACAGGGTGCCGCTGGCGTCGGCCAGCGTGACCGGCGCGTCGTCGGGCAGCAGCGCCAGCACCCAGCGCGCGGGCAGCACGGCCGCGCCCGCCGCCGCGGCGCATAGCGCTCCGGCCAGCCACAGCCCGGCGCTGCGCGGGAAGGGAAGTCTCCAGCGCATCAGCGGCTCCCTGCCGCCTGAGGCGGCAAGAGGACGACCTTGCCGTTGACCAGGCCCGGCAGCGGGCGTCCATTGGGGTTGGCGGCCCGCGTCAGGTCCACCTGCGCAATGGCCAGGCCCCAGTCGCGTCCCGCGCCGTCCAGCCAGCGCATGAGCGCCGACGACGGCGCCTGGTCCAGGGTCAGTTCCACGCCGCCCGCCTCGCCATCCGACAGGGTCCACAGCCCCGCGGGCAAGCCCGCGCGTTCCAGGCTGGCCGCCAGTTCCGTCCGGGCGGGCATGGACGCGGCGGGCGCGGCGCTGCGCTGGCGCAGGACCGTGGCCTGCGCCGTCAGGTCGGCGACGGTGGCGGCCTGCGCGCGCAGCCCGGGCAACTCTGCCTGCAGCGTGCGCATCGTCTTCAGGGCGGGTTCGATGAGGCCGACGAAGACGATCGCCGCGCCCAGCAGCAGCGCGGCGCCGGTGACGAGGCGGCGTTCGCGCGGCGCCATCGCGCCGTAGCGCTGCCGGGCGCGCGCCAGCGCGGGGTCCAGGGGTTTGCGGGCGGCTTGCCACGCGTTGTGCAGTCGGTCGAGCGGTTTCATGGTTGGCTGCGCACGATGCGCCAGGTGTTGTCGGTGTCGCCGCGTTCCAGCTTCAGCCCCAAAGCGGCGGCCTGCTGGATCAGCGCGGGGGTTTCGGCGACGCGCTGCGCTTGCGGGCCGGCGTCGGCGAGCTGCAGCGTGAGCGCCTGGTCGGCGTAGGTCAGGTGCGCGACCTTGTCGGCGGCGAAGGGCAGGGCCTGGGCCGTCGCGCGCGCGAGCGGCAGGAAGTCGCCGGCGCTGGCCGCGCCGCGATTGGCCAGCAGCGCGTCCAGGCCCTGCTGCGCCTGGCGTGCCGGGTCCAGCACGACGGGCAGGTTGGGAAAGGCGGCCAGCACCTGGTCGCGCATGCCGTTCTTCAGGGCATCGGCTTCGCTACGCAGTTGCGCGGCATGCAGGTTCAGGCCCGCGATCCACACGACGGCGGCCAGCGCGCCCCAGCGCCAGACCGGCCGCCAGCGCGACACGCTGGCCGGCGCAAGCTGCGGCATGGCCAGCGACCAGGGGGGCGAGGGCGCAAGCCAGCGCGGATCGGCCGGATCGCGCAAGGGCGCGTCCGTCGCCGGCGCCAGCGTCTGGGGCGCGATCAGCGCGCGCACGCGCAGGCCCTGGGCGTTGAGCAGGCTCCAGGCGCGCCGCACGGGCTCGCGCGGGGACCAGGCCAGCGCCACGGATCCATCGGCCGCGCGCGTGCCGTGGCCTACCGCCAATCCTTCCAGATCGCTCAGCACCAGCGGTTCCAGGGCGCCGCGCACGGCGGCGCCGAAATGCGCGCGCGCCACCGCCGGAATCTGCACGGTGGCCGCGATGACGTCGGCGGGGTGCAGCACGGCTTCGCACAGGGCCTGCGGCCAGGCGTGGCCGAGGGCGCGCAGCGCCAGCTCGCCTTGCCGCACGCAGCGCCCGCGCCGGTCGAACCAGGCATAGGGCAGGGGCGAATCGGCGCCAAATTCCTCAAGCAGGGGCAACGCGATGCGGAGGGTGTTTTTCACGGTGAGTCTCTTGTCCAGATCGTTTCGGGAGCGGCCGGCGGGACGCTGCGCAGCAGCGCCTGCATGGAGACGCGCGCCCGTTCGTAGACCACGGTGCCGCTGGCCAGGAACCAGCCGCTGTTGGTGGCGACCGACGGCGCGGGCGTCTTGATGCCCGTGCCCGTCAGCCGGTTGGCGAAGTCGCCGGGGTTGTTGAACCAGTTGCCGCGGTCGCGCTCGCCCGCCATGGCGCGCGCCTGTGCCAGCGACAGACCGGGCACCAGCGCGGCGATGACCTCTGCGGGCGCCGTGTTGACGTTGACGTTGGTGGCCGCCGGCAACAGCGTCATCGTGCGGCGCAGCGCATTGCGCATCGGCGGCTCCAGCGCCAGCAGCGCAGCCACTTCGTCCACGCCGCGCGGCAGCGGCGCGCGGGCCTGGGGCGCGGGGCGCGCCGGATTGGTCGGTGCGTCCGCCGCCAGGGCGGGCGGCTGCGCGGACGCGACGATGTCGACGATGCGGGCGGCCAGCGTATCGGGCAGCTCCAGCGTGGCCAGCAGGCGGCGCAGGATCTCTTCCTGCTCGGGCTGGGGCACGCCATTGCGCGCGAGGTTATAGAGGTTGTATTTGCCCTGTTCGTCCTGCACGGCGCCTGAAAACACCGCCACGCGGTCGTCGTCCGGGCGCTCGATGCGGGTGTCCAGCACGGGCGTGGCCCAGATCTGGTCGCCGCGCGTGATGGGTTCGCGCCGGCCGTGGTCGCGCACGACCAGCCGGGCCCAGTCGATGCCGCCCGCCAGCATCGCGCGCGCCTGCACGCGGGCCATTTCGTTCTCCACGCGCCGGGTGCTGGCGGTCTGCCGTTGGAAGAGGCTGGTGGTCAGCGCGGCCACGATCGCCACGATGATGAGCGCGCTGACCACGGCGGCGCCGCGTTCGCGGGGCGTGTGTCCAGGCGCGGTGGGCGCGCGGGCGAGGGCCGGCCTCATGGCAGCTCCAGGATGCGCGTGTAGCGCCGCAGGTCGCCCGGCACGCCGCGTTCGAAGGCGATTTCCAGGCCCGTGGGCGCCGCCGCGAACGAGGCGTTGGCGTCCACCCAGCCCACGCCCGGCACCCACGCGCGCAGCGCAAGGGTGCGCACGCCGGGCAGCAGCAGCACGCCCGCGTTGGCCGCGGGCAGGGGACTGCGCGGCGCGGACGGTCCGCTGGCGCGCCACAGGCCGTCTGCCCGCACCTGCCAGTGGACGCGCTGCCACAGGCCGTTGCCGTCGGGGTCGGGACGCAGGATTTCCAGGGTCTGGCCGCCCGCCGCGCGTGGCAGCAGGCGCAGCCCGGTCGTGAACGCCACCGCATCCAGGCCCGGGGAATCGAAGGCCGGGCCGGTGTAGGACAGCTCCACGTCGCGCGCCATCTGGCCCAGCGTGCGGACGATGGCGTCGGTGTCCTCGGCCTGCGCGGCGATGAGGTCGCGCGCGCCCGACACGCTGGCCAGGCCGCGCCAGGCCATCAGGCTGACCAGCGCCATCAGGGCCAACGCGACCAGCACTTCGATCAGCGTGAAGCCGGCCTGGGATCTGGGGGAACGGCGCATCGTCATCGCAGGCTGGACAGCAGCCCGTCGAGCTGCAGCAGGATCGCGCCTTCGCGCGCGGACGCCGCGTCGTGGACCTTGACGGCCACCTGGCGAAAGCTGCGGTTCATGGAGTTGGTGAAGACCAGTTCGCATTGCAGGGCCAGGCCGCCTTGCGGACAGGGCACGGTCTGCGAGCCGGCGCGCGGCAAGGCCTGTTCCAGCCGCAGCTGCGTCAGCGCGTTCTGCGCGGCCAGCAGCGCCAGCGTCTTGTCCTGCAGGGCCCGGTTGTTCGCGGCCATGACGCCCGTGGCCCGCAGGGCCGCGCCCATCGCCACGGCGATGATGGCAAGCGCCACCAGCACTTCGATCAGCGTGAAGCCGCGCTCGCGCCGGGACGCCGCGGGGAACGCGTTGATGGAATCGTCCGGGGATGCCTCAGCGGATGTCATAGCGTCCGGCGGCGTCGCGCTGCAGCGTGACGTGCGCGTCTCCCGCGCTCAGGTTCAGTGTCATGGGCGCGGCGACCCACTCCGTGTTGAATACCAGCGGCCGGTCGGGGTCCAGCCGCCACTGCACGGGGGCTGCCGACCACGCTTGCGGCCGCAGCACCTCGTCATGGTCGAACCGGTCGGCGGCCACGGGGATGTCGTCCTGCGCCGTGGGGCCGGGCGGTCGGCCCGCGCGCTCGAACGACCAGCCCTGGCCGTTGGCCAGCCAGCGGATGGATCGTCCGTCGCTGCGCGCCTCGCTCTGCGCCACGGTGAACGCGTCGGCCAGGCGCTCGGCGTCGCCGCGCAGGCGGTTGTCGCCGCGGCCGATGGACAGGCTCACCATGCTGGCGGCGATGGCCACGATCACCAGCACCACCAGGACTTCGACCAGCGTGAAGCCGCGCTCAGAGTTCCCACGAACCGATGTCGGCATCGCCGTTTTCTCCGCCGGGCTTGGTGTCGGCGCCGAACGAGAACACGTCGACGTCGCCTTTGACGCCGGGGCTCAGGTATTGATAGGGGTGGCCCCACGGATCGTTGGGCAGCTTGTCCAGGTAGCCGCGCCAGTTGGCGACGCCGTCGGGCTTTTGCGCCAGCGCGCGCAGGCCCTGGGCCGTGGTGGGATAGCGGCCGTTGTCCAGGCGGTAGAGCTTGAGCGCCTGCATGATGCCGCCGATGTCCTGGCGCGCCGCGGCCTGACGGGCCTGGTCGGGGCGGTCCAGGACGCGCGGCACCACCAGCGCGGCCAGGATGCCCATGATCACAATGACCACCATGATCTCGATCAGGGTGAAGCCCTGCTGGCGGGCAAGCCCGCGCGGTAACTGACGCACTTTCCGACTCCGGTCATTCTGTAGAAGCCCGGGATTGTGGACATGAAATATGACAGTAATGCGCACGCAGCCGGACGCCTGCGCAACGCGCGGGGCGCGCGCCTTCCTACTTTTCGCGGGTGATGCCGCCCGGCGCGTCCTGCGCCGCCGGCGCCGCCAGGCGGCTTGCGCGGCCCGACTGCTCGACCGTGACGGCATCGGCCGCGATGTCGCGCAGCACGATGCCCGGCGCCACTTCCGCGCCGGTGCGCCAGGCCAGCGGCGGACCGCCGTCCACGCTCAGTACCGCCGCGCCGTCGGGGCCGGCCGCGATCACGCCCAGCACGGTGATCTGCGTGCGCATGGTTTCGTCTTTGCCGAACCACTGCGCGACCGGCGTGTTGTCGGCCGCGCGCGGCGCGGCGGCCGAGACGGCGGGTGGCAACGGGCCGGGCCGTGGCGCGAGGAGGACCGAGGCCCACACGCCCACGCCTGCCGCAAAGGCCAGCACGGCAAGGACGCGCAACGCGGTGGGTGCGGAGGGCAGGGGCAGGCGCAGGGACAGGGGCATGGCAATCGATGGCGAACGAAACGACGCGGCCGACTATAGCGGCCTTTCATGACAGCCTTGCAATGGCGGGCCGCCGCGTGGCAAGCGCGCTCGCGGGCCTGCCCGGACAAGCGCTTCACCGCGCCCGCTGCCTAGCGTTGCGCGCAAACGGATCGCGCGTGCGGCGTCCCGGCCTTGCGTCTTGCGCAAAAGAATCCTGATCCAACGATCAAGGTTTCTCTTCTTTGTTTCACGGGTCTTTCACCTTGGACCGCCACCATGTCGGCCAGCGCAAGACCCCCTTCATAAACCGAGAAGAGAAGCAATGCAGACATTGAATTGGAGAAGATGGTGCGCCATGTTGCTGGCGACCAGCGCATTGGCCGGCTGTGGAGGCGGCGATGACGACGACGAGGAGCCCGTGGCCCCGCCGACGCAGCCGCCCGTGACTTCGCCCGGCGAGGCGAGCGTCGACAAAGTGCTGTTCGTGGGCGTCGACGGCCTGACTTACGACGCACTGCGCCGCGGCATGACCGACAAGACCCTGCCCAACATCGGCCAGCTCACCGCCACGCGCGCCTGGACGGGCGGGGTGACGGGCACGGTGACGCAGCAGCCCACGCTGGCCGCGCCGGGCTGGGCCACCTTGCTGACCGGGCAATGGGCCGACGTGCATGGCGTGCGCTCCAACGCGCAGGGCCAGGCCATGAAGGCGCCCAGCCTGTTCCAGCGCGTCAAGACCGCGCAGCCTGAGGCGCACATTGCCGGCGCCTTCAACTCGCCGCTGCTGGCCGGCCTGCTGGGCGTGGACCGCGACGCGGGCTACGTGCAGGTGGTGACGGACTGCGCCGGCGTGGACGACTGCGTCGCCTCGCAGGCCCGGGACCGCATCGCCGAGGGCTATGACGTGGTGGTGGCGCAGTTCGGCGCGCCGGAACGCGCCGCCGCCGAGAGCGGCTTCGGCACGACCTACGAAGCCGTCATCCGCCAGACCGACGCCGCGATCGGCGTGCTGGCCAAGCAGCTTGCCGACCGCCGCGCCGATCATCCCGGCGAAAACTGGCTGATGGTGGTGGCGTCCAGCCACGGGCTGGACAAGACCGGCGGCAGCGACGGCCTGCCGTTCTCGACCAACAAGACCATCCTGCTGGCGGCCAATCAGCCCGCCTTGTTGGGCGGCAGCGCCGACGACGCGTCGTTCGACGGCTTGTGGGACACCAACTGGTACGCGCTGCCCAGCGCCGCCGACGTGGCGCCCACGGTCCTGGCGCACCTGGGCGCGCTGCCCGCTGCCGACGCCTACGACATGGCCGGCACCTCGCTCAGCGAACCGCTGGCGCTGCGCCGCGTCGCCACCACCACGTCCATGGACAACAAGAGCGTGACCGTGACCTGGGTGCGCGTCGGCGAGCCCGAGGGCGACATCGTGGTCAGCCGCGACGGCGTGGAAGTGGCGCGCCTGCCCGGCACCGCCACGGAATACGTCGACACCGGCTTCACGTTCGACACCGAAGGCGTGCACGCGCTGCATTACAGCGTGTCGGCCGGCCGGGCGGTCAGCGCCGCGCGCGCCACGGTGGTCTACGCCAAGCCCGTGCCGCTGCTGGCCTCGCTGCGCACCGGCCTGACGATGTTCTTCCCGTTCGAGGGCGACGTGGCCGACAAGGCCGCGGGCGGCGGCGCGATCACGCCGTACGACGGCACGCAGGCGCCGGCCTATGCCGACCCCGGCGTGTTCGGCAAGAGCTTCCAGAACGAGCGCAGCGCGGCCGCCCTGGGCGCGTTCAAGCTGGACTATCCGGCGGGCCTGCTGGACAGCGTTCAGGCGTTCACCATCGGCTTCTGGTATCAGTCCGACGGCACGGCGAACGACCGCTCCATCGTGGGCAACAAGGACTACAACTCCGGCGGCAACCCCGGCATCACCATCGCCCAGTGGGCCGGCCCCGAGCTGCGTTTCAACATCGCGGGCGGCGGCAAGCGGGCGGATATCAACGGCGTGAAGTTCACGGCCAACAAGCCGGTCTACATCGCGATGACCATCGACAAGACGGCCAAGACGATGACGGCCTACCGCTACGACAGCGAGCTGGGCTTCGTGCGCACCGTCACGTCCACGGCCACGCCGGGCGTCGACCTGACCGCGGTGGCGGGCATCTTCGGTCCGCACATCGGCCTGAACGAAGACGGCAAGGGCACCTACGGCATCTGCTGCGCCGGCACCAGGGGCCCCTACACGATGATTTTTGATGACCTGGCGTTCTGGTCGCGAGCCTTGACCGAGGAAGAAGTGAAGTCCCTGGCCATGTCCGGCAAGTCCGTCTCCGAACTGTTTCCCTGATGTCCAAGGATAGACACCCCATGAGCAAGTCCATGATTCTGCGCGGTTTCCTGCGCGCCGGCGCGGTGCTGATGCTGACCGCCACCCTGGCCGCCTGCGGCGGCGACGACGGCGGCGACGATGACGCCGGCACCCCGGGCAACCCCACCCAGCCCGAGACGCCCACGACGCCGCCCACGCCGGCCAAGCCCGAACTGCGTTGCGCGCCCTGAGCCGCGCCCTCTGTAGACCCATAGGAAAACAATCCGTGAAGTCCGAAAAAGACACGATCCACGCCGGCAAACGCCGCTTCCTGCGCAACGCCGCCGCCTCCACCGCGGGGCTGACCGCGCTGTCGATGTTCCCGCCGGCCATCCGCCGCGCGCTGGCCATTCCGGCCAACAACCGCACCGGCACCATCAACGACGTCGAGCACGTGGTCATCCTGATGCAGGAAAACCGCTCGTTCGACATGTACTTCGGCACGTTCAAGGGCGTGCGCGGCTTTGGCGACCGCTTCACCATCCCGCTGCCGGACAATCGCTCGGTCTGGGAGCAGACGAACGGCACCCGCGTCGTGATGCCGTACCACCTGGACAGCACGCAGGGCAACGCCCAGCGCGTGGCCGGCACGCCCCACGATTACGTGGACGCGCAGATGGCCTGGGACGGCGGCCGCATGGACCAGTGGCCGCGCTACAAGCAGAACCAGTCCATGGGCTATTACCGCCAGAAGGAAGTGGACTTCCAGTTCAAGCTGGCCGACGCCTTCACGTTGTGCGACGCCTATCACTGTTCCACCCACGGCGGCACCAACACCAACCGCCTGTTCCTCTGGACTGGCACCAACGATCCGCTGGCACAGGGCAACGGCCCGTCCACCCGCAACCAGTGGGACAGCCTGGGCGCCTCGTCCACCGGCTGGACCTGGAAGACGTATCCGGAACGCCTGCAGGAAAACGGCGTCACCTGGAAGGTCTACCAGAACCTGCCGGAGAACTTCGGCGACAACTCGCTGGCCGGCTTCCAGCAGTACCGCCGCGCCAATGAACTGGCGGGCAACGCGAGCAATGGTTCGCCGTACCCGGCCTGGACGCCCAGCATGGACGCCGCCAACCCGCTGTACAAGGGCACGGCCAACACCATGCCGGACGGCGGCTTCCTGCAGGCCCTGCGCGACGACGCGTTGAACGGCACGCTGCCGCAGGTGTCGTGGATCGTGGCGCCCGCGACGTATTCGGAACACCCCGGCCCGTCCAGCCCCGTGCAGGGCGCCTGGTACATCCAGGAAACGCTGGACGCACTGACGGCCAACCCGGACGTCTGGAGCAAGACGGTCCTGCTCATCAACTTCGACGAGAACGACGGCTACTTCGACCACGTGCCGCCGCCCGCCGCGCCGTCGCTGAATGCCGATGGGTCGATGGCCGGCGCCTCCACCGTCAATACCGACCTGGAGCGCCACACCCACGCGTCCGCCCAGGATGCCGCCGACAACCGCGTCTACGGTCCGGGCCCGCGCGTGCCCATGTATGTGGTGTCGCCGTGGAGCCGCGGCGGCTGGGTCAATTCCCAGGCGTTCGACCACACGTCGGTGCTGCGTTTCCTGGAAGCGCGCTTCGGTGTGAAGGAAGAGAACATCAGCCCGTGGCGCCGCGCGGTGCTGGGCGACCTCACCTCGGCCTTCAACTTCGCCACGCCGAACGACGAGACGCTGCCGGACCTGAACCTGCTGACCCGATCCGGCGCTGATCAGGAACGCGCCGCGCAGCAAGCGCTGACCGCGGTGCCGCTGCCCGATCCGTCCACGCAGGCCAAGGGCGTGCAGGAGAAGGGCGTGCGCTATTCGCGTCCCCTGCCGTACGAACTGCACACGAGCGGCCGCAGCCAGCCCGAGACCGGCAACATGTGGCTGGTGTTTTCCAACACGGGCAAGCAGGCCGCGGTGTTCCACGTCTATGACCGCCTGCACCTGGACCGCCTGCCGCGCCGCTACACGGTGGAACCCGACAAGCAGCTCGAGGGCAGTTGGGACACGGCGGCCGACGGCGGCAAGTACGACCTGTGGGTGCTGGGTCCCAACGGCTGGCACCGCCACTTCGCGGGCGACCTGGCGCAGGACCGCACGGCGCAGCAGGATGCCGAGATCCGCGTCTGCTACGACATCGCCAACGGCGACGTCTACGTCAGCTTCATCAACGCCGGCAAGACGCCGTGCACCTTTGAAGTGACACCCAACGCCTACTACGCCAACCACGAACGCTGGACGTTCACGGTGCCGGCGGGCGGCCAGGTCGAGCAGCACTGGGCGCTGGCGGCCAGCCATGCGTGGTACGACTTCACGGTGCGGCTGGCCGAGGATCCGTCGTGGCTGCGCCGCTTTGCCGGCCGCGTCGAAACCGGCAAGGCGTCGGTGACCGACCCGGCGATGGCCGAGTAAGCCTCAGGCGGCGGCCTGCGGTTCGCGTGCGCGGAAGGCTTTCGCGCACGCCTCGCAGATCGCCGCCGTGATGCCCTGGCGGGCATGTTCACGCCGTTCCAGCATGCCGATGGAGCGCGACAGCGGTCCCAGGTCCGCAGGCAGGTGCAGGATCCGCAATTCCGGGCTGTGCTGCCAGTTCGCGCCGTTGATGAGCGGCAGCAGGGTCACGCCGACCTCCTGGCGCACCAGCTCCACCAGCGTCTCGATGGCGTTCAATTCCAGGAAATCGTTTACCGGCACCGCCATGCGGCGCAGCAGCCGGTCGATCTGCAGGCCGGTGCGCTGGGTGCGGTCAAAGCGCAGGAAGGGATTGCCTGCCAGCACCTGACGGGCGTCATCGCCGGCCGCCGAGCGCGGCGCGATCACCACCATCTGTTCTTCATAGAGCGGGGTCCAGCGCGTGCTGGCCATCTTGCGGCCGGCCTCCACCAGGAAGGCCGCGTCCAGCTCGCCGTCTTCCACCTTGCCCGCCAGCTCGCTGGCCTTGCCCGACAGGATGCGCACGTCCAGCTTGGGATGGGCTTTCTTCAGGCCCGAGATCACCTTGGACAGCGTGCCCATGCAGGACACGATGCTGCCGACCGAGACCGAGCCCGCCAGTTCGCCGGGCGCCGTGCTTGGCCGCCTCAGTTTGTCGTATAAATCCAGCAAGTGCTTGATTTCAGGAAGCAATTCGCGGCCGGCTGCGTTCAGCATGGCCAGGCGCCCGCTGCGGTCGAACAGTTCGCGTCCCAGCTCGGCCTCCAGCGACCGCATCTGGAAGCTCACGGCCGCCTGTGTCAGCGCCACCTGCTCGGCGGCTTCGGAGAAGGAGCCGTGGTGCGCGACCGCCAGAAAGGTGCGCATGAAGCGGATCGTACTCATAAAAAATTCTTTTATGACGGAACAAAAAATCAAATTGATTTAATTAAAGCACGAGAGTAACTTCGCCCGCTTAACCCTATGCCTTAAGAGCCTTAAGAGACCCGCCACATGAAATCCTTCGACTGGGGCAACCCGTATCCTTCCGTTCGCATCCCGCTGTTTGCCCGCAACGTGGTCTCCACGTCGCATCCGCTGGCGGCCCAGGCGGGGCTGCGCATGCTGCTCAAGGGCGGCAACGCCGTGGACGCCGCCATTGCGGCCGCGGCCACCATCGTCCTGGTCGAACCGGTTTCCTGCGGCCTGGGCGGCGACTGCTTCGCCATCGTCTGGGACGGCAAGGAACTGCACGGGCTGAATTCGTCGGGCGTCGCGCCCGCGGCCTGGAGCACCGAATACTTCAAGCGCAAGTACGGCACGGGCCCCGACGGCCTGGCCATCCAGCCCAAGCGCGGCTGGGACGCGGTCACCGTGCCCGGCGTGGTCGCCGGCTGGGCCGCGCTGCATGAAAAGCTGGGCAAGCTGCCGTTCGAGCAACTGTTCGAGGCCGCCATCGAGATCGCCGAGCGCGGCTATGCCGTGCCGCCCGTGGTGGCGCACAAGTGGGCCGCCGCCGCCGACGAACTGAAGTCGCAGCCGGGCTACGCCCAGGCCTTCCTGCCCGAGGGCCGCGCGCCCAAGGTGGGCGAACACTTCCGCTTCCCCGACGCCGCCAACACGCTGCGCCGCATCGCCGCGTCCAAGGGCCGCGACTTCTACGAAGGCGAACTGGCCGAGCGCATCGCCGCCTTCAGCAAGGAATGCGGCGGCGCGATGACGCAGGAGGACCTGCGCAACTACCGTCCGGAATGGGTCAAGCCCATCTCCAAGTCCTACCGCGGCTACGAGCTGCACGAGATCCCGCCGAATGGGCAGGGCATCGCCGCGCTGATCGCGCTGGGCATCGTCGAACGCTTCGACATGGCCGACATTCCCGTGGACTCGGTGCAATCGCAGCACATCCAGATCGAGGCCATGAAGCTGGCCTTCGCCGACCTCTACAAGTACGTGGCCGACCCGCGCGCCATGCAGGTCACGCCGGAACAGATGCTGTCGGACGCCTACCTGGACAGCCGCGCCAAGCTGATCCGCCTGGACCAGGCCACCCACTTCGAAGCCGGCCGTCCGCACGCCGGCGGCACCATCTACCTGACCGCCGCCGACGAAAACGGCATGATGATTTCGTTCATCCAGTCCAACTACATGGGCTTCGGGTCGGGCGTGGTCGTGCCGGGCACGGGCATCAGCATGCAGAACCGCGGCGTGGGCTTCTCGATGGATCCCAAGTCGGCCAACGTGGTCGAGGGCGGCAAGCGGCCCTTCCACACCATCATCCCGGGTTTCCTGACGCGCGGCGGCAAGCCGGTCATGAGTTTCGGCGTGATGGGCGGCGACATGCAGCCGCAGGGCCACATGCAGACCGTGATCCGCATGATCGACTACCACCAG
Source organism: Achromobacter sp. NFACC18-2 (assembly GCF_900108985.1). Lineage (NCBI taxonomy): Bacteria > Pseudomonadati > Pseudomonadota > Betaproteobacteria > Burkholderiales > Alcaligenaceae > Achromobacter > Achromobacter sp. NFACC18-2. The sequence goes on from NZ_FNYM01000015.1 coordinate 95,454, forward strand.
AACCCGCAGGCCGCCTGCTGCGCCCCGCGCTGGAAGGTCAACCGCGATTTCACGCTCGACATCGAGACCAATATGACGGCATCTACGATTGCGGGACTGAAAGACCTGGGGCATGCTTTGAAATCCGTTGACGATCCCTACATGGACTTCGGCGCCGGCCAATTCATCTGGCGCATGTCCGAGAACGACAACGAACTGGGCTACGTCGCCGCCAGCGACAGCCGTCGCGACGGCCAGGCGGTGGGCTTCTAATCAACCGGCATGCAGCCACAAGGGGAAAAAACACAAATGAAACGCTTTGCCTTGACTTTCGGCGCCAGCCTGCTGGCGCTGGCCGCCGGCGCCGCCAGCGCCCAGAACATCCGCATCGGCCTGCAGGAAGACCCGGACGTGCTGGATCCGCATCGCGCCCGCACCTACGTGGGCCGCATCGTGTTCACGTCGCTCTGCGACAAGCTGGTGGACATCGATCCCAAGCTGCACTTCGTGCCGCAACTGGCGACCTCCTGGTCGTTCAGCGACGACAACAAGGTGCTGACCTTCAAGCTGCGCGATGACGCGTTGTTCCACGACGGCTCGAAGTTCGACGCCGCCGCGGCCAAGGCCAATCTCGAACGCGCCATGAGCCTGCCCGACAGCCTGCGCAAGGGCGAGCTGCGCTCGGTGGCCAAGGTCGACGCGCCCGACGCCACCACGCTGGTGCTGACCCTCAAGGAACCGGACGCCACGCTGCTTGCGCAACTGTCCGACCGCGCCGGCATGATGCTCTCGCCCAAGACCTTCTCGGACGACGTCGCCGCGGTGGGCCGCAAGCCGGTCTGCTCCGGCCCGTACAAGTTCGTCGAGCGCATCCAGAACGACCGCATCGTGCTGGAAAAATTCGACCAGTACTACGGCGCGAAGGACTACGTCTTCAAGCGCGTGACCTTCCTGCCCATTCCCGACACCACCGTGCGCCTGTCCAACCTGCGCGCCGGCGACCTGGACATGCTGGAACGCCTGAATCCGTCGGACGCGCCGCAGGTCAAGGAAGACGCCAGCCTGACGTTCGCGCCGGTCGCGGGCCTGGGCTTCCAGCAGTTCATGTTCAACGTGGACAACGGCAAGCGCGCCCAGGACAACCCGTTCAAGAACAAGCTGGTGCGCCAGGCGTTCCAGTTTGCGCTGGACCGCAACGCCATCAACGAAGTGGCCGGCGGCGGCATCTTCGAGCCGGCGCAGCAGCCGTTCCCGCCCGCCAGCCCCTATCACAGCGACAAGTTCCCCGTGACCAAGCGCGACGTGGCCAAGTCCAAGGCGCTGCTCAAGCAGGCGGGCTTTGACCGCGTGAAGGCCGAGCTGGTGTTCGGCAACAACACCACCACTTCGTCCATCGCCGAGATCGTCCAGGCGATGGCGTCCGAGGCGGGCTTCGACCTGTCGCTGCGTCCCACGGAATACGCCGCGCTGCAAAAGGAAGCCTCGGGCGGCAACTTCCAGATCGTGATGCTGGGCTGGTCCGGCCGGGTCGATCCCGACGGCAACATCCATGCCTTCGTGACCTGCAAGGGCGCCCTGAACGACGGCCACTACTGCAACCCGGAAGTGGACAAGCTCCTGAACCAGGCCCGCACCGTGCCTGACGAAACCAAGCGCAAGGCGATTTACGAGCAGGCGCAGACCATCATCCAGGACGAACTGCCCGGCGTGTACAACTACTACCAGCCGTGGCCCTTCGTGATGAGCAAGAAGGTCAAGGGCTTCACGCCCTATCCGGACGGCATGATCCGCCTGAAGGGCGTGACGTTCGCCCGGAATTGATGTTGGCGCGGCGATTGCCCGCCGCGCCCGCCGGACGCGCTTGCGCGTCCGGCTGTTGTTTTGCGGCGCCCGCTTGCCGCGCCCGATCCGTCCGGCGCCGTCCGCCGTTCCTGTTTTACGGTTTCCCACATGCTTAAACTCATCTTGCGCCGCGTGATCGTCGCGATCCCGACACTGATACTGGTGTCGATGATCGTCTTCATGCTGCAGAAAATCCTGCCCGGCGACCCCGTGCTGACCCTGGCCGGCGAAGAGCGCGATCCGGCCGTGCTGGACTACCTGCGCGACAAATACCGCCTGAACGACCCCTTGCCGATGCAATACGCGGCCTGGGCCGGACAGGTCCTGCAAGGCGACCTGGGCAAGTCCCTGCGCACCGACGTGCCTGTCACCACGCTGATCGCGCAGAAGCTGCCCGTGACGCTTCAACTGGCCGCCATGGCCATGTTCTTTGCGCTGCTGGTGGGGATCCCCATGGGCATCATCGCCGCCGTGCGCAAGGGCAAGCCCGTTGAAATGGGCGCCAACATCGCGGCGCTTTCGGGCATGTCCATTCCCAACTTCTGGCTGGGCATCATCCTGATCATGGTGGTGTCGGTGCAGTGGAAGCTGCTGCCGGCCTCGGGCTACGTGTCGCCGTCCGAAGACTTCTGGCTGTCGATCAAGACCATGCTGATGCCGTCGCTGGTGCTGTCCACCGCGATCGCGGCGTATCTCATGCGGCACACGCGTTCGTCCATGCTGGAGGCGCTGTCCGCCGATTACGTGCGCACGGCCCGCGCCAAGGGCGTGTCGCCGCGCGGCGTGGTGCTGCGCCATGCGCTGCGCAACGCGCTGATGCCGATCGTGACGCTGGTGACGCTGCTGTTCGGCGAACTGCTGGCGGGCGCCGTGCTGACCGAGCAGGTCTTCACGATCCCGGGCTTCGGCAAGCTGGTGGTCGACGCGGTGTTCACCCGCGACTACGCGGTGGTGCAGGGCGTGGTGCTCTGCGTGGCGGTGGGCTTCATCCTGATGAACCTGCTGGCCGACATCCTGTACATCCTGGTCAATCCCCGCCTGAGGCACTCATGAGCGCAATTCCTGCAACGGCCGCAGCCGTCACGCCGCCCCGCAGCCGCAATCGCGCGTGGGGCAAGTTCAAACGCAACCGCATCGCGATGCTCGGCCTGGGCATCGTGCTGTTCTTCGTGGTGGTGGCCGTGCTGGCCCCCTTGATCGTCAATCACGATCCGCTGCAGACCAGCTTCACGACCATCCGCAAGGCGCCGTCGGCGGCCCACTGGCTGGGCACGGATGAGCTCGGGCGCGACATCTTCAGCCGCATGGTGTATGGCGCGCGCGCCTCGCTGATGGCCGGCCTGGTATCGGTGCTGATCGCGCTGATCGTGGGCGTGCCGTTCGGCCTGGCCGCGGGCTACTTCGGCGGCTGGACCGACAGCGTGATTTCGCGCGCCACCGAGGCGCTGCTGGCGATTCCCTTCCTGATCCTGGCCATTGCGCTGGCCGCCTTCCTGGGGCCCAGCTTGACCAACGCGATGATCGCCATCGGCGTGTCGGCCGCGCCCAAGTTCATCCGGCTGACGCGCGGGCAGGTGCTGGCGGTCAAGAACGAAGACTACGTCCAGAGCGCCCGCGCGCTGGGCGCGTCCGACCTGCGCATCATCGGGCGGCATGTGTTTCCCAACGTGATGCCGCCGCTGATCGTGCAGGCCACCATCACAATCGCCACGGCCATCATCGCCGAGGCCAGCCTGTCCTTTCTGGGCCTGGGCCTGCAGCCGCCGACGCCGTCGTGGGGCTCGATGCTGAACACGGCCAAGAACTTCATGACCCAGGCGCCCTGGATGTCGATCTTTCCCGGATCGGCCATTTTCCTGGTGGTGCTGGGCTTCAATCTGCTGGGCGACGGGTTGCGCGACGCGCTCGATCCGCGTCAGGAAAAGTAATCACTATGGCAACCATGGACCCCAAGCGCGTCGTGCAGGTCAACGACCTGACGGTGCGATTCAAGACGCCCGAACGCATCGTGGAAGCGGTGCGCAATGTTTCTTTCCACGTCGACCGCGGCGAAACCCTGGCCATCGTGGGCGAGTCCGGTTCGGGCAAGTCGGTGACGTCGCTGGCGCTGATGCGCCTGGTGGAGTATGGCGGCGGGCAGATCGTCAATGGCGGCATGCTGCTGCGCCGGCGCAGCGGCGACGTGCTGGACCTGGGCAATGCGACCGATTCCACGTTGCAGCGTGTGCGTGGCGCCGACGTGGCCATGATCTTCCAGGAGCCGATGACGTCGCTGAATCCCAGCTTCACGGCCGGCAACCAGATCGCCGAGGCCCTGCAGCTGCACCAGGGACTGGACGCGGCGGCGGCGCGGGCGGAGACGCTGCGCATGCTGGAGCGCGTGCGTATCCCGGAGGCGCGCGCCATCCTGGACCGCTATCCGCACCAGTTGTCGGGCGGCATGCGCCAGCGCGTGATGATCGCGATGGCGCTGTCGTGCAAGCCGCAACTGCTGATCGCCGACGAGCCGACGACGGCGCTGGACGTGACGATCCAGGCGCAGATCCTGCAGCTCATCCGCCAGCTCCAGGAAGAAATGGACATGGGCGTGATTTTCATCACGCACGATATGGGCGTGGTGGCCGAAGTGGCCGACCGGGTGCTGGTGATGTACCGCGGCGACAAGGTGGAAGAGGGCGGTTCGGACGAGATCTTCGCGCGGCCGCAGCATGCCTACACGCGCGCTTTGCTGTCGGCCGTGCCGCGCCTGGGCGCGATGCAGGGCACGGACGAGCCGGCGCCGTTTCCGCTGTTGAAGGTGGACGAGGCCGCGCGGGTGCCGGATCCGGCCGGGCTGGTGGACACGCCCGTGGCCGAGCCGTCCACGGTGCGCCGCGAAAACGGTCCGGTGCTCAAGGTGCGCGATCTGACGACCAGCTTCGATATCCCGGGCGGCATCCTGGGCCGGGTGCAGAAGCGCGTGCACGCGGTTGAAAAGGTCAGCTTCGATCTGTACCCGGGCGAGACGCTGTCGCTGGTGGGCGAGTCGGGCTGCGGCAAGACGACGACGGGCCGTTCGTTGTTGCAACTGGTCAAGAGCAAGAGCGGGTCCATTGAATTCGACGGCAAGAATCTGGGCGCGCTGCGCGGCAGCGCGATGCAGACGCTGCGCCAGCACATGCAGTTCATTTTCCAGGATCCGTTCGCGTCGCTGGATCCGCGGATGACGGTGGGCTATTCGATCATGGAGCCGCTGCTGATCCACAAGGTGGCGCGCGGCAAGGAGGCGCAGGAGCGCGTGCGCTGGCTGATGGACAAGTGCGGGCTGCTGCCGGAAATGATCGACCGGTATCCGCACGAGTTTTCAGGCGGGCAGCGGCAGCGGATCTGCATTGCGCGGGCGCTGGCGTTGAATCCCAAGGTGGTGATTGCGGATGAGTCGGTGTCGGCGCTGGATGTGTCGATCCAGGCGCAGATCGTGAATCTGCTGCTGGATCTGCAGCGCGAGCTGGGGGTGTCGTTCCTGTTCATTTCGCACGATATGGCGGTGGTGGAGCGGGTGAGCCACCGGGTTGCGGTGATGTACCTGGGCCAGATCGTGGAGATCGGGCCGCGGCGGGCGATCTTTGAAAATCCGCAGCATCCTTATACGAAGAAGCTGATGGCGGCGGTGCCGATCGCGGATCCGCAGCGCCGGCATCGGGAGCGGTCGCTGCTGGTGGATGAGATTCCCAGTCCGGTGCGCCGGGTGGGGGATGATCCGCTGGTCGAGCCTCTGGTTGCGGTGGGGGATGGGCATTTTGTGGCTCGGCATGCTATTGGGGTTTATTGAGGCGGCATTTAGGTTGATGCTGCTGTATCTGTGTCTTTTAGATATAGCGGCGGCTGTTGTTGTCGCTATTGCCGTTTCCTGGGGGCTTGCTGGCAGGGGCCGGGGTTCTTGGGCCGCGGCCGGCGCCGGGCCGGGCGCGAGCGAGGGGCCACGATTGCGGTCCGGAGCCTTCGCTCCGGACGGACCCTGCGTCATCCTCGTTGCCGCCTGCGGCGGCGGCCTTCGGATTCCCTTGGGCGCATCGACGCCCCTCGCTCACGCCCGACCCGTCACCGACCGCTCCGTCGATTGCTGGCGCAGGGTGGCGGGGCGAGTTGTTTGCTTGGCGTTCTGGCGGCGGTCGGGGTGTTTAGGGAAGATCTTGCGGGGTCGCCAAAATCGGCCGCGCGGGCGGCCTTTTTTGGCGTTCGGGCGTCTTGCGTCGTGGGGATGACGCTGCGCGCCTTTTTCGGGGTCTGACGCCCTTGTGATCTCCGTCAATCCGCCGCGGGCATTCGCGGGTGTCAGACACCGTTGGCGGTGGTGTGCCCGGCCGCCGTGACGCCGGGGGCGGGCGGTTATCATGGCGGCCTTCCCGAAATTCGCTTTTTTGAACGGACTCTCGCCATGGCCCTGCGCGCCACCATCTACAAGGCCGACCTGAATGTCGCCGATACCGACCGTCACTATTACGGCAGCCACGGGCTGACGGTGGCGCGTCATCCTTCTGAAACGGATGAGCGGATGATGGTCCGCCTGCTGGCGTTTGCCTTGCATGCGCAGGAAGAGCTTTCGTTCACCAAGGGGCTGAGCGACACGGATGAACCGGATCTGTGGGTGAAGGATCTGACCGGCGAGGTCAAGCTGTGGATCGAGGTGGGCCAGCCGGAAGAGCGCCGCATCTTGCGTGCCTGCGGGCGTGCGGACGAGGTGATCGTGTATTGCTATGGCGGGTCGGCCAGCAAGATCTGGTGGGACGGGGTGCGCAACAAGCTGGAGCGCACGCGCAATCTGAAGGTGGTGAACCTGCCGGCGGAGCAGACGCGGGCGCTGGGCAAGCTGGCCGAGCGCACGATGCAGTTGAACGCCAATATCTCGGACGGCGTGGTGTATTTTTCGGCGGAAAAGGGCGAGGTCAGCATCGAGCCGGAGGCCTGGCGCTGAAATTGGGGCCGGGGGTTGCGCGGCGGGCGCGGGCAGGCTTAATATGACGATCATCATATTTTGATTGCCCCGATCATGGCCACTTCCCGCCGCAAGGAACAATCCCACGAACGCATCGTCGATGCGGCCGCGCGCGCCATCCGGCGTGGCGGGTATGCGGGGGTGGGCGTCGCGGACATCATGAAGGAGGCCGGGCTGACGCACGGCGGCTTTTATGCGCATTTCCCGTCGCGCGATGCGTTGCTGGCCGCGGCGATGGAACGTGCCGGGCAGGATGGCGCCGAGCGCCTGAACCAAGCCATGGCGCGCCGCCGTGCCGAAGGCGCCAGTGCGCTACGCGCCTGGGTGGAGTCCTATCTGGGGCCCGCGCATCTGGCGGGTTGCGAAACCGGCTGTCCGCTGGCCGCGCTGGCCTCGGAGATTCCGCGTCAATCCGAAGGCGTGCGCGAGGCCGCCGCGGGGCGCGTCGAGCGCCTGCTCGACACTATCCGGCGGCTGCTGCCGGCCAGCGCTGGCGAACACGCGGCGGCGGCGGTGCTCAGCACGCTGGTCGGCGCGTTGCAACTGGCCCGCGCGCTGGGCGACAACGACCGCGGCCGCGCGGTGCTGGCGTCGGCCCGCCAATCGATCCTGGACCAGTACGACCACGAGGGTCCCGCCGCCTCCCACTGATTGCCTATCCATTGGCCGCATGCGCGGCCTTTCTTTCATCCAAAAATATGATGATCATCATATTTGTGGATAGTCCCCCCCATCATCCGCTTACATCACCGATCAGGACTGACATCATGGAACTCAAGAACGCCGTTGTTTTCATCACCGGGGCCAATCGCGGCCTGGGGCTGACTTTTGCCCGCGAGGCGCTCGCCCGAGGCGCCCGCAAGGTCTACGCCGCCGCGCGCGATCCGTCTGGCATCACGCTGGAAGGGGTGGTGCCGGTCAAGCTGGACGTGACCCGCGCCGAGGACGTGGCCGCCGCGGCCGAGCAAGCCGGGGATGTGACGCTGGTCATCAACAATGCGGGCATTGCGGAGATGGGCGGATTCCTTGCGCCGGGCAGCGTGGCGTCGGTGCGGCGCCATCTGGACGTCAATCTGTTTGGCCCGCTGCTCGTGGCGCAGGCGTTTGCGCCGGTGCTGGCGGCGAACGGCGGCGGCGCGATGCTGAACGTGCTGTCGATCGCAAGCTGGACCAACAATCCGGTGCTGGGCGCGTACGGCCTGAGCAAGTCGGCCGCCTGGGCGCTGACGAACGGCCTGCGTCATGAGCTGCGCGGCCAGGGCACCCAGGTGCTGGGCCTGCACATGGGGTTCGTGGACACGGAAATGACCAAGGAGATCGACGCGCCGAAGTCCACGCCGCAGGCCATCGTGGCGCAGGCGCTGGACGCGCTGGAAGCGGGTGACGAGGAGGTGCTGGCCGACGAGCGGACCCGCCAGGTCAAGCAGGGCCTGTCCGCCAATCCGGCCGTTTATCTTTGATCGGGAGCCATCGGCCATCATGCGTGCCCATTCGACTTCCACCGCTTCTCTTCCTGGCGCCGGCGACAGCGCCGCGGCCGTGCCGCCCGCCACGTCTCCCTGGCCTGTGTTCTGGGTCGCCAGCATCGCGGTGTTCCTGGTGTCGCTGGACAGCACAATGCTGTACGCGGCGTTCGGCGCGTTGCGCGAGGGGTTTCCCCAGGCGTCGGCCGCCGACATGTCCTGGGTGCTCAATGCCTATACGGTGGTGTATGCCGCCATGCTGATCCCCGCGGGGGGACTGGCCGATACCCATGGCCGCAAGCGCATGTTCATGGGCGGGGTGCTGCTGTTCCTGGCGGCGTCGGCCGCCTGCGGGCTGGCCGGCACCGAACAGTGGCTCATCGCCGCGCGGGTGCTGCAGGCGGTTGGCGCGGCCCTGCTGACGCCGGCCTCGCTGTCGATCGTGCTGGCAGCGTTTCCGGCGTCGCAGCGTGCGGTCGCGGTCAGCCTGTGGGGCGCCGTGGGCGGGCTGGCGGCGGCGGTTGGGCCCAGTTTGGGGGCCTTCGTGGTGGACGTGGCGGGCTGGCCGTGGGCGTTCTACATCAACCTGCCGCTGGGCGCGGTGTCGCTGTGGTTCGGCGCGGGGCTGCTTCGGGAGTCGGTCAAGCCCGAGGCGCGCCGCCGCGTGGACGGCGTGGGCATGGCGCTCTTGATCGTGGGCGTGGGCGCGTTGGCGCTGGCCATCGTGCAGTCGGAATCGCCGTCATGGCGGCGCGGCGAGCTGGCGGTGGCGGCCGCGGTGGGCGTGATTTCTATGATCGCCTTCGTTGCATGGGCCCGCGCCACGCCGCACCCGCTGGTGGACCTGGCGCTCTTTCAGCACCGGACGTACCGCTACGTGAATCTGGCGACGTTCAGCTTCGGCATTGCGTTCGCCATGATGTTCTTCGCGTTCTTCTTCTACATGACGGGCGTGTGGCATTACAGCCTGCCGCGCGCGGGGCTGGCGGTCACGCCCGGGCCGCTGCTGGTGATGCCCACGGCGATCATCACCGGACGTCTGGCCGCGCGGATGGGCCATCGCCCGTTCCTGGTGGGCGGCGCGCTGGTGTATGCGGCCAGCGGGTTGTGGTTCCTGCTCGTGCCCGGCGCGGAACCGGCGTACCTGCGCGAATGGCTCCCCGGTCTGGTGCTGAGCGGCATCGGCGTGGGCATGGTGCTGCCGTCGCTGTCCGGCGCGGCGGTGAACCGGCTGCCGGCCCGGCATTACGCGGTGGGCAGCGCGGTGAATCAGGCCACGCGCCAGATCGGCGGGGTGCTGGGCGTGGCGATCACGGTGTTGTTGCTGGGGCAGGGGGCGGCCAGCCACGCCGATTTCTCGCTGATCTATGCCGGGCACGTGGCGTTGGCGCTGCTGACGGCGCTGCTGTGCCTGCCGGTGGATACGCGGCCGAAGGCGGCCTGAACGCGGTGGCAATGCGGGCGGGCCGGCGCGATTTCTGATCGGCGCGCCGGCGGCCATTTTTGCGGCCGCTTTCGGGGACAGCTGGACGGGACCGGCGCAGGCGCATGGCCTCGCGCCACGGATGGCTCTGAAACGCCGTTTGGGACGGGAACGATCGTACCGGCGCACCATCGAAATGATGCAATTTTGGTGCGGAACGTGACAGAATGTCAGCCACGCTCAGCTCGGCCGTATTGATGAATCCCGTATTGATCAGGTCCCGAAATGCCCGCTACCGGTGACGCGTCTCCATCCCCTGCGCGTGTCGACGACGCGGACGGCGCGCAGCCTGAAGCGGACGGCCCGTTGGACAAGCTGGCGCGCCTGGCCCGGCGCCTGTTTGGCGTGGACATGGCGCGGGTGGCCTGCACCGACGCCGATGGCGTGTGGCAGGCGGTGTCCGGCGCGCTGCCCTCCATGCCGGCCGATCTCCCCTGGTCCCTCGAATGCCCCGTGCGCGCCGCCGATGGCCGTCTGCTGGGCGCTTTCCGGCTGCTGCACGGAAAGCCGCGCGAGGTCACCGACGAGGACCGGCAGGCGCTGCAGGATCTGGCCAGCCTGGCCGCCACCGCGGTCGAAAAGCGCCATGCCCTGGCCTGCGAACGCGCCGACGAAGACACCTGGCGCGACGAGGCCCGCAAGCTGTCCCTGGCCATCGCCGGCAGCGGCACGGGCGTGTGGGACCGCAATGTGGTGACGGGCGAAATCACCTATTCGCCCGGCTGGAAGGCGCTGCTCGGCTACGGCGAATCCGAACTCTCGACACGCATCGAGGACGCCTACACCCGCCTGCATCCGGACGACCTGGCGTACGTCTGCGCGGCCATGCAGGACCACTTCGACGGCAAGACCGACAGCTACGAGGTCGAGCACCGCATCCGCTGCAAGGACGGCAGCTACAAGTGGATATGCAGCCGCGGCAAGGTGATCAGCCGCGACGAGTCGGGCAGGGCGCTGCGCATGATGGGCACCACGACCGACATCAGCGCGGTGCGCGCCATGTCCGAGCGCCTGCAGCGCACGGCGGACCTCGTCGTCAACCTGACCGACGCCGTGCCCGGCCTGGTCTTCCAGTGCCGCCCGGTGCCCGAGGGCGGGTCGTGGTTCTCGTACGTCAGCGCGGGCATCTGGGACATGTTCGAGCTCACCGCCGACGACGTGCGCGCCCGCACCACCGCCATCGAGCAGCGCATCCATCCCGAGGACCTGCCTGCCTACCTGTCGTCATTGCAGGCCGCGGCGGCGGCGCAGGCGCCCTGGCACCTGGAATTCCGCGTATGCCTGCCGCTGCAGGGCGTGCGCTGGCGGCAGGGCGATGCCAGCCCGCGGCGCGACGCGGACAACGGCGTGGTCTGGCATGGGTTCGTCACCGACATCACGGATCGCAAGCGCGCCGAACTCGAACTGCGCGAACTGGCGGCCACCGATGCGCTGACCACCTTGCCCAACCGCCGCCATTTCATGACGCGCATCGCCGCGGAGCTGGCGCGGCTCAAGGGCCACGGCGGCCCGGGATCGGCGGTGCTGATGTGCGACCTGGACCACTTCAAGCACATCAACGACACGTGGGGCCACGCGATCGGCGATGGTGTGCTGCAGCATTTCGCGGCCATGCTGCGCACGCAGTTGCGCGAGATCGACCTGGTCGGGCGCATCGGCGGCGAGGAGTTCGCCGTCGTGCTGCCCGACACCGACATCGCGCGCGCGCACGTATTCGCCCGCAACGTGCAGCGCCGCATCGCGGATACCCCGTATTCGTCGGGCGGGCGGGACATACCGCTGACGGTCAGCATTGGCATTTCCACGCTGCATACGAAGGACGACGACGCGGAGCTGGCGCTCAGCCGCAGCGACCGCGCGCTCTATTACGCCAAGCAACGAGGGCGCAACCGGATCGAATCCGTGTTTTTCCGATGATCCTGGCGTGGTTGCCTTGCTACGGCTGTTCCAGCGGCCACACTTCAACCACGCCGTGGGCAACGGCGCAGGGCGTGCGAGACGCCAGCGCGATCGCCTCGGCCAAGTCCGCGGCTTCGATAATGGCAAAGCCGGCCACCGGCAAGGCTGATCTCATATACGGCTCGTTCATCGTTTCCACCCGAACCGCGTCGGTGTTGCGCACCTGGACCGGGGCGCCCGCAATGCCCATCAACACGCCATCATCCTGCAATTGCTTGTCATGCGCGTGAGCGGCGTTTCTTACGTTGTGCGGGGTGCGGTCATAACCCGCTTGATCCCCATACCCGATGGTGATGAACGTTGGCATGAATCGTCTCCTGACGTTATTCCCTGTTGGGGTTATCCCTTGTCGGGAAATTCTTGAACAGGTGAGGTGATTTCGAGTAAATAGCTGGGCAGCCTACTTAATAGGGACGCAGACAACAATAAATCTGAAGCATCCCTAAATTTTCGCGCTGACCCGCCGATAACAGGGGTAGTCGGCGCACGGTTTTGTCATCAATCCGGCAATTTCCACGGATCGGAATTAGCCGCGCTGATTGAACAAGAACAGCGGCGCCCGGCAGGCCGCACTGACGGCCTTGCCGCATCCCCCCATGTTTGCTTCGCCTGTAGTGGCACGTCCGATTGAATATCCCGGCTAACAATAAACCTTGTATGCCGGGCTTGCTTACGTCAACAACAACAACCCTCTCACGTGAGACATTGCCCATGCGTACCCCCTCTGCCGCCCGCAAGCTGAGACTTAGCCCCGGCTATCTGGCGCTTGCCGCTGCAACCTGCATGCCTCTTGCTGTAACCCCGTCGTTCGCGGACAGCCTGCTGGTGGGCAACGGTGGCAATGGCGGCGTGGCGGCTGGCGCTTCTCCCGCTGGCAGTGGTGGAGGCGGTGGTATTGGTGGCGGCGGCGGCGGCGGCGGGGCTGCCGCCAGCGGCGGCGCGGGGGGTGGTTTGGCGCGCGGTGGCGATGGGACAGCTGGTGATGGCTCGAGCGGCGCAAGCAGCGGTGGTACCGACGGTGGCGCTGGCGGCGCATCTGGCACCTTAGGCGGGCAGAGCGGCGTTGGTGGCGGCGGCGGCGCAGGCGGCCCAACGGACGGTTCTGGAGGCGGCGGCAGCGGCGGTGGCGCGCTGGGGGCTGGCGGCGGCGTGGGCACCGGTGGGGCTGGCGCCGATGGCGGCGCTATTGTCCGCCTCGACGGAACGTCTTTTACGGGTACGGCAGGCCAGGGCGCCCAAGCGGCTTCCTCGGGCGCTCTCAACCCGCTACCCCCACTGTACGACTACATCGGTATTGGTGGTGGGGGCGGTGGTGCCGGTACATTCGCGGATGGTGGGGACGGCACGGCGGGCAGCCTGACGGCCAACGGTACGGTGTTGTTCGCATCCCGCTCAGTACTGGTGGGCGGGGCGGGCGGAGGTAACAGTCTGGGAGCCACCGGTGGCCGCGGCGGAGACGGCGAACTGACGCTGACAGGCTCCATGCTGGTTATTCAGAATGGGGCGCTACAGATCGGCGGCGCTGGCGGCGGTGGCTCGGCGTCCGTGCCGACAGGCGGCCAAGGCGGCAACGGCACGGTGACGGTAGACGGCAATTCCACCCTGCAATTCCTCGGCGCGGGGAGGGTGCTGGTGGTAGGCGGCGGAACCGGTGGCGGAGCCGGCGTGCTGAACCTGGGTCAGGGGGGGCTGAGCTTCATGAATAGTGGGACGTTCACCATTAACGCCAATGGCACCCTCAATATCGGAAACGCGTCGCCCAACGCAGCGACGGGCGGCACGATCAGCTTCCTGGCCCCCCTGATCAACAACGGAACGATCAACTTCAACCAGTCCGGGTACTACGCGCTGGGCATGGACATCACAGGTTCTGGTTCCTTGGTGGTCAACAGCAGCAGCGGGGGGGTGCTTACCGGCACTAACACGTATACGGGCGGAACGACCGTATCCGCGGGCACCCTGTACATCGGCCAGGGCGGCATCGCGGGCTCAATCGCGGGCGATATCGTCAACAACTCGTCGGTCGGTTTCAACAGAATCGGCACTATCGACTACGCCGGCAACATCAGCGGCTCTGGTTCGTTGATCAACCTTGGGACCGGCCTGCTGCGGCTGTCGGGTGCCAGCACCGCGACAGGTCAGATCATTGTTTCCAGAGGCGGCCTGGAGCTGACGGGCGCTTCGGCGCGGTTGGGAAGTGTGACGTCCGACGTATACGTCGGTGCGGACGCCGCTGCGCAATTGATTGTTAGCAACGGCGCACAATTGACGTCCCATGACGTGCAAGTCGCTTCCTCTTCTTATGGCGGTGACGCAACCGTTACGGGAGCAGATTCGACGTGGTCGGCCAACTACCTTGAGATCGGTGGGGCCCTGGGCGGGGATGGCTCGTTGCAAGTCATGGACGGCGCTCAGCTATCGGCCGCGAAGAGCTTCGTCGGCAGAGTTGCAAACGGGAGCGCCCTGGTCTCTGGCGCAGATTCACGATGGGACAGCCAATTCGGGTTGATCCTGGGCAGCGGAGCAGGCGGGACGGGCTCGGTGATCGTGGACGGGGGCGCCACATTGAGCGCCCAGCAGGTAGAGATCACCGGTATGGGCGGATCTGCGGAAATCTACGGTTCGGACGCGACCGGCCGAGGGGTTCTGCAGACAGCGTACGTTGAAAGACATGCCGGCACCCCGATAAGCACCGTCGACTTCAATGGCGGTGTGCTGCGGGCGACAGCCTCGCAAACCAACCTCTTCCAGGGCTTCACCGCCGGCGATATCACGCTGGGCGCGGGCGGCATGTACCTGGATTCCAACGGCTTCGACGTGGGCACCTCGACGGTGCTGGACGGCACCGGTCAGCTCACCAAAACCGGCGCGGGCACGTTGACGCTGTCCGGCGCCAACACGTATTCGGGCGGCACCGTTATCCAGGGCGGCACGCTGTCGGTATCGGCCGACGTCAGTCTGGGCGCGGCCATCGGCAACCTGGAGATGGCCGGTGGCACGCTGGCTACGACCGACAGCTTCGACACGAATCGCAACGTCTCCTTGGCGCAGAACGGCACATTCAATGTGGCAAACGGCACGGAACTGGGCTTGACCGGCACGGTCTCGGGCACGGGTGCTTTCGTCAAGGACGGCGCCGGCACGCTGACGCTATCGGGCATCAACACGCATGCCAGCACGCAGGTGCTGGCCGGCACCCTGATCGGCAACATCGCGTCGATCCGTGGCGACTTGCTCAACAATGGCTCGGTCGTCTTCGACCAGGGCGTGGACGGCAGCGCCGCGGGTTCGATGTCAGGCACCGGCAGCAATACCAAGCGTGGGGCGGGCGTCCTGACCCTGGCCGGCACGAACGCGCTGAACTGGAACATCGAACAAGGCACGCTTGCCAGCGAGGCCTCGCGCTATGACGGCAACGCCACCATCGGCGCCGCGGGCACGCTGCGCTTTGCGCAAGCGGCCAACGGCAGCTACGCCGGCCAGATCTCCGGCAGCGGCATCTTCGAGAAAACCGGCGCGGGCGCACTGACCCTCAGTGCGGACAACAGCGCCTACACCGGCACGACGCGCGTGCAGGCCGGCATGCTGACCGTGGCCAATCAACTGGGCGGCAATGCGGACGTGGTGGGTGGCCGCCTGCATGTGACGGGCGCGCTAAGCGGCAATGCCGCGATCGGCAATACCGCCATCCTGTCGGGCACCGGCACCATCGGCCAGAACGTCACGCTGACGGGCGGCACGCTGCAAGGCGCGCAAGGCGGCACGCTGACCATCAGCGGCGATCTCACGCTGGACAATGCCAGCCAGGTCAATGTGGCGTTGGGCAATGCCCCGTCCAACGCGCTGTTCGATGTGCAGGGCAACCTGGCCTTGGCCGGCACGCTGAACGTCACCGACGATGGCGGGTTTGGCCCCGGCGTCTACCGCCTGTTCGACTATGGCGGCACGCTGACCGCGAACACGCTGGCCATCGGCGCCGCACCCACAGGTGTTACGGCCGCTGACCTGCGCATCCAGACGGCCGTCAACGGCCAGGTCAACCTGATGTCCAGCGCCGGCGCCACGCTGAGCTTCTGGGACGGCAGCAATGTCGCGCAGCGTGACAACAGCGCTATTGATGGTGGCTCGGGTGCCTGGCGCACCGATGGCATGAACTGGACCAACGCCGACGGCACCCTGAACGGCCGCTTCCAGCCCAACCCCACCTTTGCCGTGTTCCAGGGCCAGGCAGGCACCGTGACGGTGGACGACACGGCGGGTGCGGTGAGCGTGACGGGCATGCAGATCGCGTCGAACGGTTACCGCATTGAAGGCGATTCGATTGCGCTGGCTGGCGGCGCGGAAACCATCGTGCGCGTGGGCTCGGGCGATGTGTCCGGCGCGGCCATCACCGGCACCATCGCGTCGAACCTGACCGGGGCAAGCAAGCTTGTGAAGGCCGACTACGGCACGCTGGTGCTGACGGGCGCCAACGCTTATACGGGCGGCACCGAAGTCCGCACGGGTACCTTGGTGGGCAATGCGGCGTCGATTCGGGGCAATCTGCTGAACAACGGCGCTGTCGTGTTCAACCAGGCTACCGATGCTGCCTACGCGGGCATTGTGTCGGGCACGGGCACGATGGCCAAGCAAGGCGCGGGCACGCTGCAACTGTTGGGCGACAGCAGCGCCTTTACCGGCCAGACGCAGGTCCAATCCGGGATGCTGTGGCTGTCGGGCATGCTGGGCGGCGACGTCACCGTAAGCGGCGCGGGCATCCTGTCTGGCATCGGCCGCGTTGACGGCAACGCCACGCTTGCGGGCGGCGTGCTGGAAGGCGTGCAAGGACAGGCGCTGACCATTGGTGGCGACTTGTCGCTGTCCGGCACCAGCCAGGTCAACGTGACGCTGGACCGGTCGTCGAACAACGCGCTGTTTGATGTCGGCGGCAACCTGACCCTGGCCGGCACGTTGAACGTGACGGACCAAGGCGGCTTTGGCGCAGGCGTTTATCGCTTGTTCGACTACGGTGGCAGCTTGGTCAACAACGGCCTGACCGTGGGCACCACGCCCGCTGGTATCGATGCCAGCACGTTGGCCGTGCAGACGGCGGTGGGCGGACAAGTGAACCTGGCCTCGATATCCGGCGTAACGCTGGGCTTCTGGGACGGCGATGACACTGCCCGCCACGATAACGGCGCCATCGACGGCGGCGCGGGCTCCTGGCGCGCCGATGGCCGCAACTGGGCCAACACGAACGGCACGCTGAACGGTCCGTTCCAACCCAACCCCACCTTCGCGGTCTTCCAGGCGCGGGCGGGAACGGTCAGGATGGACGCCTCGGCCGGCGCGATCGGCATCACCGGCATGCAGATTGCCACCGATGGCTATCGCATTGAAGGCGACGCCATCGCGCTGCAAGGCGCGGGCGGTGAGAGCATCATCCGAGTGGGGGCGGGATCGTCGGCGGACGCCAGCATGACGGGCACCATTGCCTCAACCCTGACCGGCGCCAGCAAACTGGCCAAGGCCGATTACGGCCGCCTGGTGCTGACCGCCGACAACACCTACACCGGCGGCACGGATGTGCGCCTGGGCACGTTGTCGGTGTCCAGGGACGCCAACCTGGGCGCGGCCACGGGCGGTGTGACGCTGAGCGGCGGCGTGCTGGCCACGACGGCCAGCTTCACGACAAACCGCGCCATCACGCTGACGCAGTCCAGCGGCATCGATGTGTCGTCCGGCACCACGCTCGGCTTGTCCGGCGCGATCAGCGGCAGCGGTGACTTGAGCAAGGCAGGGGCGGGCGTGCTTACCGTGTCGGGCGACGGCAGCGGCTACACCGGCAGCATGCTGGTGCAGGAAGGCGCGTTGAACCTTGCATCGACCGGCAAGCTCGGCGGCGCCTTGACCTTGGGCAGCGGCACGCTGTTGCAAGGCGCGGGCCAGGTCGGCACGACCACGCTGCAAAGCGGCGCCATTCTGGCGCCGGGCAAGGTCAACGGCACCTTGAACGTGGCGGGCAATCTGACCTTCATGCCGGGGTCCGTCTATCAAGTGGCGGCCGATCCGGCGTCATCCGACAGCGCCCGCGTGGCCGTCAGCGGCGTTGCCAATCTGGCCGGCTCCGTGGTGCACGTCGGGCCGGAAGGCGGGTTTGAAACCACGCGCCAGTACACCATCCTGAGCGCCAACGCCATCAACGGCCAGTTCGACAACGTGTCGTCGAACTACGCCTTCGTGGCGCCAGCCCTGCGCTACGGCGCGCAGGATGTCACGCTGCAACTCGGGCGCAAGCAGGTGCCGGCAGAGCCTGGCACGCCCTCTCGCCCCATCGCCTTTGCCGACGCCGCGCGCACCGGCAACCAACGCGCCGTCGCCAATGCGCTGGACAGCCTGCCGGCCGACAATGCGCTGCACCAATACATCCTGACCTTGCCCGAAGGCGCGCCGCCTGCCGCCTTCAACAGCCTGTCCGGCGAAGCGCACGCCAGCGTCGCGTCCAGCTTGATGGGTTCCAGCAGCATTACGCGCACGCTACCGCTGTCGTACCTGCGGGCGAACCTGAACGCTGGCATGAGTCCGGGCGCGCCCACGGCGCAAGCGGGCGGCACGCTGTCCGCGTCCGCCTTGCCGTCGTCGAATGCCCGGCCCGCGTGGGCCGAGCTGGTCGGCAACTGGCAAACGCAGAACGCCACGGACAACACCGCGCAAGTCCGTCAGCACACCGGCGGCGTCTTCGTTGGCGCCGACCATGCCGTGGGCAACGGCTGGCGGGTGGGCGGGGCCGTCGGCTACACCGACAGCAAGATCCGGGTTGACGATCGCTCGTCGAACGCCGACGTGTCCGGCTACAGCGCGGCCATCTATGGCGGCAAATCGTTTGAGGCGGGTGCGGGCAAGCTGAACCTGCTGGTCGGCACGTCGTACACCTGGCACGACGTCAGCACCGAACGCTACGCCACCGTGGCCGGCGCATCGCAAAAGCTGACCGCCGACTACGGCGCCAGCACCACCCAGCTCTTCACCGAACTGGGCTATGCCATGCCCTTGTCAGACCGCGCCACGCTTGAGCCCTTCGTGGGGCTGGCCTGGAGCGACCTGCGCAGCCGCAGCTTCAAGGAATCGGGCGGTTCGGCGGCGTTGAGCGGCCAAAGCAGCCGCGACAAGCAAACCAGCAGCACGCTGGGCATGCGCGCACAAACGGACTTCACGGTCAGTGGCGCCGAAGGCCGCTTGCAAGCCACGCTGGGCTGGCGCCATGCGTTTGGCGATGTGTTGCCGCAATCCACCATGGCGTTTGATGGCGGCCAGGCGTTCACGGTGTCGGGTGCACCGATTGCGCGTAACGCGGCGGTTGCCGAGCTGGGCGCGGAAGTGGCGGTGTCCAAGAATGCGTCACTGGGCTTGAACTACAGCGGACAGTACGGCGGCGGAAGTCGCGAACACGCGGGGTCGTTGAACGCGCGCTGGCGGTATTGAGGACATAGGGTGCAGGAAATAGGGGGTCAGACTGCAATTCCCAGGTGATATTGCAGTCTGACACCTTAAAACAAACACTCCAGCCCCTCATCGCCAGCGTCCGCGTCGATCCCCGCCGCCCAGGTTTCGCGCGTGATGCCGTCAGTGTTTTCCCGATAGAACAACCCGCCCGGTCATTTGTTCCATTGACGGTACATTAGGACACCCCTAGAGTTCCCGTCATGGGAACCTCATTACCGCTTCCGAAATACCACCAGATCTATCTCGTCCTGCGCGAACAGCTGCAGGAGGGGCGGTTTGACCAGGACGGCGTGCCCGGCGAACACGCGCTGGCCGACCAGTTCGACGTGGCGCGCATCACCATCCGCAAGGCGATGGAGATGCTGGTGGCCGACGGCCTGGTGTCGCGCCGGCCGGGCCTGGGCACTTGGCCCCTGCGCGGTGCGACCAGCGCCCAGAGCGCCGCGGCGCCCACCGCGCAGCAGAAGGCGCACCTGACCGGCCTGCTCGAAAACATCGTGAACATGGGCCTGCGCACCTCGGTGCAGGTGCTGGACAGCACGCTGGTGTACGCGCCGCCCGCCGTGGCCGAGGCGCTGCATATCGCGACAGGCACGCCCGTGCACAAGAGCCTGCGGGTGCGCAGCACCGAGGCCGGGCCGCTATCCCACATCACGACCTACGTGCCGCAAACCGTGGCCGACTTCACGCGCGAGGACCTCGAACGCGAGCCGCTCCTGATGCTGCTGGAAGCGGCCGGCGTGGAATTCGGCGGCGCGACGCAGACCATTTCGGCGCGGCTGGCCGATGCACAGGTGGCGCGCCACCTGGACGTATCGGTCGGGTCGGCGCTGCTGGCGGTGACGCGCCTGGTGCGCGACGTCGATGACCGGCCCGTGCAGTTGCTGCAGGGCCTGTACCGCCCCGATCGCTATCAATATCAGTTGCAGCTATCGCGCGTCGGCAGCATCGACGCCAAGGTCTGGGTCAGCGAAGAGCTGTCGGCCCAATTTCATTGAACCCCGTCGGAGATCCCCCCATGAATTCGCGCCGCACTTTCCTCTATCAATCCGCCGCCGCGGCGGCCCTCGTGTCCGCGCCCTGGGTGGCCCGGTCGCAGGGCGCCACGCCCATCAAGGTCGGCGTGCTGCACCCGGTGACCGGCGCGCTGGCGTATTCCGGCCAGCAATGCCGCCTGGGCGCGCTGCTGGCGATCGAAGACATCAACAAGGCGGGCGGCATCAAGTCGCTGGGCGGCGCGCCGCTGCAGGCCGTGCTGGGCGATGCGCAGTCGCGCCCCGAGGCGGGGTCGGCCGAAGTCGAGAAGATGAACGAGGCGGGTGTGGCGGCCATCGTGGGCGCCTATGCGTCGGCAATCTGTCTGGCCACGACGCAGACGGCCGCCAAGTACAACCTGCCCCATGTGGTGGACGTGGGCGTGGCCGACCAGATCGTCGAGCGCGGCCTGAAGAACACCTTCCGCTTCGGGCCGGGCTACCGCGCCTGCAGCGAACGCGCCATCCTGGACCTGGCGGCGCTGAACGAAGCCGCCGGCAAGCCGGCCAAGACCGTGATGATCGTGCACGAGGACTCGCTCTTTGGCACCGGCACGGCGGCCCTCTTGTCCAAGTCGCTGCCGCAGCATGGTTTCGAGGTGAAAGAGGTGGTCAAGCACCCGAACCCGACGCGCGACTTCAACAACATCGTGCTGCGCATGCGGTCGGTCAATCCCGACATCGTCATTCCGGCCAACTACTACAACGAATACGCCTTGCTGCTGCGCGCCATGAAGCAGCAGAAAGTGCAGCCCAAGGCCATCTACTCGGTCCTGGGCGGGGCGGCGTCCAGCTACAAGTTCCTAAAGGAATTCCCGGACATCGCCAACGGCATCATCGACTGCAACCACTGGTTCAACCCCAAGGATGCGCGCGTGGCGCCGCTCAAGGCCCGCGTCGAAGAGAAGGGCGCCTACTTCAGCTACGAGGTCTTCATGACCTACACGGCGATGCTGCTGCTGGCCGACGCGCTGGAGCGCGCCAAGTCCGCCGACCGCGCCGCCATCATCGAGGCGCTGGCGTCCAGCACGTTCCAGGACAACCTGATGCCCTACGGCCCGACCAAGTTCGTCAACGGCCAGAACACCGGCGCCCAGCCGCTGCTCACGCAGGTGATCGGGGGCGACATCAAGGTGATCTTCCCGGCCGAGTTCCGCCAGGCCGACGCCGTCTTCCCGCTGAAGGCCTGATCCGACCCATGCTCGATCCCGCCATCCTCTTTTCCTCGGTGCTGAACGGCCTGACGACGGGCGCGGTGTACGCGCTCATCGCCCTGGGCCTGACCCTGATCTACGGGGTGCTGCACATCATCAACTTTGCCCATGGGGCGGCGCTCATGGTGGCGCTGTACGCCGTATACCTGCTCAAGGACCGCCTGGGCATCGACCCGTACGCGGCCCTGCCGCTGGTGGTGCCCGGGATGTTCGCGCTGGGCTATGCGCTGCAGCGCTTTGTCATCAACCGCGCCAGCCATGG
Organism: Achromobacter sp. NFACC18-2; assembly: GCF_900108985.1. Lineage (NCBI taxonomy): Bacteria > Pseudomonadati > Pseudomonadota > Betaproteobacteria > Burkholderiales > Alcaligenaceae > Achromobacter > Achromobacter sp. NFACC18-2. The sequence goes on from NZ_FNYM01000015.1 coordinate 117,147, forward strand.
CAAGGACGAGAACATCCTGCTGGTGACGCTTGGCCTGGCCATCGTGCTGGAGAACCTGGCGCTGGTCTGGTTCAAGTCCGACACCCGCAGCGTCGACACCGCGTACACGCTGTCCACGGTCGAGATCGGGCCCGCCCTGATCGCGCTGCCCAAAATCATCGCGTTCTGTGGCGCGCTGGCGGTGGCGGCGGTGCTGTTCTGGATCATCCGCAGCACCGACCTGGGCCGCGCGATCCGGGCCGTGGCCCGGGAAAAGCAGGGCGCCAAGCTGATGGGCATCGACGTCGAGAAAGTCTATGCGGTGTCCTTCGGCATCGGCATGGCCTGTCTGGGCGCCGCGGCCTGCTTCCTGCTGCCCGCGTATTACGTCAATCCGCAGGTGGGCAGCGGCTTCGTGCTGGTCGCCTTCACCATCGTGGTGCTGGGCGGCATGGGCAGTTTCGTGGGGGCGCTGGTGGGCGGTCTGCTGATCGGCGTGGTGGAGTCCATCGGGGGCCTGTTCCTGGGCGACTCGCTGGGCCAGATGGGCATCTTCGCGATCTTCATCGCGGTGCTGCTGTTTCGCCCGCAGGGGCTGTTCGGGGCGAGGGGCTGAGCATGAAACGGGATCTCTGCGCAATCGCGCTCTTTGCTGTGGCCCTGGCGGCCGTGGCCACGTTCGCCCAATCGGGCGTGCTGCTGACCTTCGTGATGATGTCGCTGTATGCGGCCCTGCTGTCGCAGGCCTGGAACATCCTGGGCGGATATGGCGGCCAGTTGTCGTTCGGGCATGCGCTGTTCTTTGGCGTGGGCGCGTATGCGCAGGCGCTGGGCCAGCTCAACCTGGGCCTGAATCCCTGGCTGGTGCTGCCGATGGCGATCGCCCTGGGCGCGCTGGTCGGGCTGGCGGTGGGCGGGCTGACGTTCCGCTACGGGCTCAAGGGTTCGTACTTCGCGCTGGTGACGCTGGCGTTCGCCGAAGTGTTCCGCATCCTGGCGTTGTCCGTGTCCTTCACCGGGGGCGGGGTGGGGCTGATGGTGCCGCTGCAGGAAGGCGTGGCCAACATGCAGTTCGGCTCGCGCCGCGGCTACATCTACCTGCTGCTGGGCTTCGTGCTGCTGGCGCTGCTGGTGACGGCGTGGCTGCGCCATTCGCGCTTCGGCGCCTACCTGCAGGCGGTGCGCGACAACGAGGACGCGGCGCGCGCCATCGGCGTGAATCCGCTGCGCGTGAAGCTGGGCGGCATCGCGCTGTCCGCGGCGTTCATGAGCGTGGCGGGAGCCTTCTACGTGCAGGTCTTCCAGTACATCGACCCGGGCATCGCCTTCGGCTCGGCCGTGTCGGTGGAGGCCCTGGTGGGCGCCATCGTCGGCGGCATGGGCACCCTGTGGGGCCCGCTGCTGGGCGCGGTCACGCTGCATGCGCTGGCCGACCTGACCCGCAACCTGTTCGGCGAACTGCCGGGCATCAGCATGGTGATCTACGGCGTTGTGCTGATCCTCATCGTGATGTTCATGCCGCGCGGCATCACCGGCGGCGGCCAGTCGCTGGGCCGCCTGATTGGAATGAAGGAGCGCGCCCGTGTCTGACATCCTGCTGCAAGCGCGCAATCTGTCCATCACCTTCGGCGGCCTGAAGGCCGTGCAGGACGTGAGCCTGGACGTGCCGCAAGGCTCGCTCACCGCGCTGGTGGGCCCCAACGGCGCGGGCAAGACCACGCTGTTCGGCCTGCTGTCGGGCTTTCTCAAGCCCGGTTCGGGCACCGTGCATTTCGCGGGCCAGGACATCACCGGCATGGCGCCGCACGAATCCGCGCGGCTGGGCCTGACCCGCACTTTCCAGATCGTGCAGCCGTTCGGCGCGCAGACCGTGCGCCAGAACATCGCCGTGGGCGCGCACCTGCGCCTGGCGGACCGGCAGGAGGCGCTGGCCGCCGCCGAGGCCGTGGCCGCGCGCGTCAACCTGCAGGCCTCGCTGGACAAGCCGGCCGCCGACCTGACGGTGGCGGGACGCAAGCGCCTGGAACTGGCGCGCGCGCTGGCCACGCGGCCGCGCCTGCTGCTGCTGGACGAAGTGCTGGCGGGGCTCAATCCCAGTGAGATCGACGAGATGATTCCGGTGGTGAAAAAGCTGGTGGACGATGGCGTCACCGTGCTGATGATCGAACACGTGATGCGCGCGGTGATGAGCCTGGCCGAGCACGTGTGGGTGCTGGCGCAGGGGCGCCTGATCGCCTCGGGCACGCCCGGCGAAGTCACGCGCGATTCCAAGGTGGTCGAGGCCTATCTGGGCCACGGCGCGGCGGCGCGGCTGGCCGCGCAGGGAGCGCCGGCATGAGCGCGCTGCTGGAGGTCAAGGGCCTGCGGGCAGGCTACGGGCGCATGGAAGTGCTGCGCGGCGTGGACCTGGAGGTGGGCGCGGGCGAGATCGTGGTGCTGCTGGGCAGCAACGGCGCCGGCAAGTCCACGCTGAACAACACGGTGTGCGGACTGTACCGGCCGTGGGGCGGCGCCGTGCGCTTCGAGGGCCAGGACCTGACCGGCCGCCACTACCGCCAGGTGGTGCAGGCCGGCCTCATCCAGGTGCCCGAAGGGCGCCGCATCTTCCCCAACCTGAGCGTGCGAGAGAACCTCGAACTGGGGTCGTTCACCCGGGCGCGCGAGCGCCGGGCGCAGAACCTGGACAAGGTGCTCGACATCTTTCCGCGGCTGCGCGAACGCCTGGAACAACTGGCCGGCACCATGTCGGGCGGCGAACAGCAGATGCTGGCCATCGGCCGCGGCCTCATGGCCGAGCCGCGCCTGCTGATCCTGGACGAGCCCTCGCTCGGCCTGTCGCCGCTGATGGTCGAGGAACTGTTCAGCCTCATCAAGCGGCTGCACGGCGACGGCCTGGCCATCCTGCTGGTCGAGCAGAACGTGGGCCAGTCGCTGGAAACCGGACAGCGCGCCTATGTGCTGGAGAACGGCGCCGTGCGCTACAGCGGCGCCTGTTCCGACCTCTTGGCCAGCGACGACGTGCGCCGCGCCTATCTGGGGATGTGATCATGGCCCAGCCTCAAACCCTGGCCCAGAAGCTGATCGCCGCCGCCTGCGGGCGCGAGGCGGTGGCCGAGGGCGAAATCGTGACCTGCGCGGTGGACCTGGCAATGTTCCACGATTCCAGCGGTCCGCGCCGGCTGCAGCCCATGCTGCAGGAGCTCGGCGCCACGCTGTGGGATCCGGCCAAGGTCGTGCTGGTCATCGACCACTACGTGCCGGAGTCCGACGACGAATCGCGCCGCATCGTGCGCATCGCGCGCGACTGGGCCGCGGAAAAGCAGTTGCCCAACGTGTACGACTCCGTCGGCATCTGCCATGTGGTGGTGCCGCAGCACGGCCACATCCGGCCCGGCATGTTCTGCGTGGGCGGCGATTCGCATTCGCCCACGGGCGGGGCGTTCGGCGCCTATATGTTCGGCATTGGCAGCACCGAGATGCTGGGTGTGGCGGTCACCGGCCAGATCTGGGTCAAGGTGCCCAAGACGCTGATGATGGATTGGCGCGGCCGGCTGGCCGACGGCGTCACGGCCAAGGACATGATGCTGCACATGATCGGCCGCTACGGGATGAATGGCGGACGCTACCAGGCCGTGGAGTTCTGCGGCGAAGCCGTGCGCGCGCTGTCCATGCAGGAGCGCATGACGCTGTCGAACATGAGCGCGGAGCTGGGCTCTCAGGTGGGCCTGATCGCCCCGGACGAAACCACCGCCGCCTACCTGCGGGCGGCGGGCGTCACGGCGGAACTGGACCTGGCGCGCTGGCAGGGCGACGCGGATGCCGACGCCGAATGGCACGACTTCGATGCGGCCGCGCTGGCGCCGCAGGTCGCCGCGCCGCACAGCCCCGCCAACGCGCGCGCCGTGGACGAATACCCGGACGTGCCGCTGCAGGTGGCCTACATCGGCGCCTGCACGGGCGCCAAGCTGGAGGACCTGCGGGCCGCGGCCAACGTGCTGCGCGGCCGCCGCCTGGCCGACGGCATGCAGTTGATGGTGGCGCCGGCCAGCCGGCAGGACCAGGAACAGGCGGACCGCGAAGGCGTCATGCAGGTGCTGCGCGACGCCGGCGCGCAGGTGCTGGCCACGTCGTGCGGCGCCTGTGCGGGCTACGGCGGCTCCATCCCGGATGGCGCCAGCGTCATCTCCACCACGGCCCGCAATTTCAAGGGGCGCATGGGCTCGGAGACGGCCCAGGTCTACCTGGCGTCGCCCTACACGGTCGCGGCCTCGGCCGTGGCCGGCCGCGTCGCCGATCCCCGGGAGTTCCTGGCATGAACGATCAGACCACGACGCACCGCGTCTGGCGCGTGGGCGCGGACATCGACACCGATGCGCTGGCGCCCGGCGCCTACATGAAATTCGGCATCGACGAGATCGCCCGCCATTGCCTGCAGCGCGTGCGGCCCGAATTCGCCAGCCAGGTCCAGCCCGGCGACGTGCTGGTGGCGGGCCCCAACTTCGGCATCGGCTCGTCGCGCGAACAGGCCGCCGCGGCGCTGGTGCGGCTGGGCGTGGCCGCGGTGATCGCCCCGTCCTTCAACGGCCTGTATTTCCGCAATGCCTTCAACGTGGGCCTGCTGCTCCTGACCTGCGAACAGGCCGGGACGCTGGCCGAAGGCGAGCGCGTCACGCTGGACCCGGTTGCGGGCCGCATCGGCCGGCCGGGCGGCGCGCCGGATGCATTGCACTGCGAGACCGTGCCCGGCTTCCTGCTTGACATGGTGCAGGCCGGCGGACTGCTGAATCTGCTGAAACAGCGTCAAACCTCTTAGGAATCACATCATGCTCGACCCCGTCACCCTGGCGGTCCTGAAGGGCCGCCTGGAACAGATCGCCGACGAAATGGACGCGACGCTGTACCGCAGCGCATTCAATCCCATCATTGCCGAGGCCCACGACGCCTGCCACGGCATGTACGACGCCGCCACCGGCGCCACGCTGATCCAGGGCAAGTCGGGCCTGCCCGTCTTCGTGGGCGCGATGGCGTTCGCGGTGAAGGCCGCGGCCAAGGCCGCGTCCGAGCGCGGCGGCATGGTGGACGGCGACGTGTGGCTCTTTAACGATCCGTACGAAGGCGGCACGCACGCCAACGACTTCAAGCTGGTCAAGCCGGTGTTTCGCGGCGGCAGCCTGTTCTGCTTCCTGGCGTCGGCGGCGCACTGGCACGACGTGGGCGGCGCGGTGCCCGGAAACTACAACCCGGCCGCCACGGAATGCTGGCAGGAAGCGGTGCAGATCCCGCCCGTGCGCATCGTGCGCGCGGGCGTCCTGGACCAGGACGTGCTGGCCATCCTGAAGGCCAACACGCGCCTGCCCGACAGCCTGTGGGGCGACCTGAACGGCCAGCTCGCGGCGCTGGAACTGGGCGCGCGCCGGTTGGACGGGCTGCTGGACGAATACGGCGACGCCACCGTGCTGGAATCCCTGGACACGCTGCGCGAGCGGGCGCGCCGCCTGATGCGCGACCATATCGCCAGCCTGCCGGACGGCGAATACGTCTTCGAGGACATGCTGGACAACGACGGCGTGCGCGACGCGCCGCTGCGCATCGCGCTCAAGCTGTCCATTGCCGGCGACCGCCTGTCGCTGGACTTCACCGGCACGTCGCCCGCCTGCGCCGGCCCGGTGAACATCTCGCGCGCCACGGCCATCGCGGCCTGCTACGTGGCGCTGAAACACCTGTTCCCGGACGTGCCGGCCAACGCCGGCGTGCTGGACGCGGTGGACGTGGTCCTGCCCGACGGCCTGGTGATCTCGGCCGACCGGCCGCGCCCGGTGGGCGGCTATACCGAGACCATCCTGCGCATGATCGACGTGATCTTCTGCGCCATGGCCCAGGCCGCGCCGGAACGCGCCATGGCCCAGGCCTACGGCACCATCAACGCGCTGTCCATCGCCGGCTACCGCAGCGATGCCGCCCGCAAGGGCCAGCGCTGGGTGATGTTCAGCTTCTTCGGCGGCGGCCACGGCGGGCATTCGGATGGCGACGGGCTGAGCCACGGCAACGCGCCCATCTCCACCGCCACCATCCCGCCGCTGGAAATCCTGGAGGCGGCCTATCCGGTGCGCTTCACGCAATGGGCGCTGCGCCCGGATTCGGCCGGCGACGGCACGCACCGCGGCGGCCTGGGCGCCATCTATGAAATCGAATTGCTGGAAGACAGCGCGGAGGCCTTTATCTTCGGCGAACGCGGCCGCAGCGCGCCCAAGGGCATCGCGGGCGGCGGCCAGGCCGCGCTGAATGTCTTCCGTTACCAGCAGGACGGCCAGTGGCTGTCCCCGCCCATGAGCTCCAAGATGCTGGGCATCCGGCTGCAACGCGGCGACCGCGTGCGCCTGGAAACGCCGGGCGGAGGCGGCTACGGCGAGCCCGCGCGGCGCGATCCGGCGGCCCGCGAGCACGACCGCAAGATGGGCTATGTCAGCGATATTCAGAAGGAGCAGTCGGCATGAGCGCGGCGCAAGGATTGGTGGTGGGGGTGGACGTGGGCGGCACGTTCACGGATCTTTTCGTGCTGGACGAGGCGGGCGGCAGCGCGCGCGTCGTCAAGGTGCCGTCGACCCGCGGCGAGGAAGCGCGCGGCTTCATGAACGGCATCGCCCGGGTGGCCGACGGCGCGGGCGACATCGCGACCATCGTGCACGGCACCACGGTGGGCACCAATGCCCTCCTGGAGCGCAAGGTGGCGCGCACCGGCATCATCACGACGGAAGGTTTCCGCGACGTGCTGGAAATGCGCCGGCGCGACCGGCCCCAGACCTGGGGTCTGCGCGGCAACTATGAACCGGTGGTGCCGCGCGACCTGCGGCTGGAAGTGCGCGAACGCGTGCTGGCCGATGGCGCGCTGCACACGCCGGTGGACCTGGATCAGGTCGAGGCCGCCGCGCGCACGCTGCTCGAACAGGGCTGCGATGCGGTCTGCGTGTTCTTCGTCAATGCCTACGCCAACCCGGTCAACGAAGCCCAGGCCGCGGCGCGCGTGCGGGCAATCTGGCCGAACGGCAACGTCACGGCGGCGACCGAGGTGCTGCCCGAGATCCGGGAATTCGAGCGCTGCTCGACGGCCGTGCTGAACGCGGCGCTGCAGCCCGTGGTGGGCAGCTACCTGACGCGGCTGGAATCGGACCTGCAGCAGCATGGATTCGAGGGCGAGCTGCTGGTGGTGCAGAGCAACGGCGGCGTGATGTCGCGCCAGACGGCCTGCGACGTGCCCGTGCGCACGGCCCTGTCGGGGCCTGCGGCCGGCGTGATCGCCTGCGCGGCCATCGCGCGCGCCGCGGGCTTTCCCAATGTGGTCACGGGCGACATGGGCGGAACCTCGTTCGACGTGTCGCTGGTGGCCGAGGGCGAGGCCTCGCTCTCGGCGCAGACCGCCATCGACTTCGGCATGGTGGTGCGCGCCCCGATGATCCAGATCGAAACCATCGGTGCGGGCGGCGGGTCGATCGCCAGCGTGGACGCGGGCGGCCTGCTGCAGGTCGGACCCGAGTCCGCCGGCAGCATCCCCGGCCCCGCCTGCTACGGCCGCGGCAACACGCGCCCCACGGTCACCGACGCGAACGTGCTGCTGGGCCGCATCGCGGCCGAGCGCCCGCTCGGCGGCGGCCTGCTGGCCAAGATGGATGTGGAACTGGCGCGCGCCGCCATCGAGGAACACGTGGCCCGCCCGCTGGGCCTGGACGTGCATGCGGCGGCCGAAGCCATCCTGACCGTCGCCAACGCCAAGATGGCGGGCGCGATCCGCGTGGTCTCCATCGAACGCGGCCACGATCCGCGCAAGTTCGCCTACATGCCGTTCGGCGGCGGCGGCGCCTTGCACGTGTGCGCCATGATGAATGAAGTGGACGCCGCGCATGGCATCGTCCCGCGCTATCCGGGCGTGACCTCGGCGCTGGGCTGCGTCATGGCCGACATGCGCCATGACGGCGTGCAGACCCTGAACGTGGCGCTGGACGCGCTGGACGCCGCCGACCTGCTGGCGCGCATCGACGCGCTGGCGAACGCCTGCCAGGAACGGCTGGATTCGGCCGGCGTGTCGTTCGAAGGCATCCGCGAGAGCATCGAACTCGACATGCTGTACGTGGGCCAGAGCCACACCGTGCGCGTGGAAGTGTCCCGCGCGGACCTGCACCGCGACGGCATCGCCGCCGCGTTCGACCGCGCCTATCGCGCCGCCTTTGGCCGCAGCCTGACCGGCATCGCCGTGCGCATCCTGAACCTGCGCTATGCCCGCATTGGCCAGCGCCCCAAGTTCGACCTTGCGCTGCTGGCGCCCACGGGCAAGGACATGCCGGCCTCGCTGGGCACGCAGCGGGTCTTTCACGCCGGGCAATGGCGCGAGGCCGTGCGCTTTGCGCGCTTGGACCTGCCGGTCGGCGCCGAGGTGGCGGGCCCCGCCATCCTGGAGCAGCCGGACACCACCATCTGGATCGAGCCGGGCTTTGCCGGCCGGGTCGATTCCCTGGGCAATCTGCTGATCGCCCGGACCGATTCGTAGGAGCGGACCATGCATTCCTTCGATCCCCGCACGACCGCGCTGGTCATCATCGACCTGCAGAACGACTTCCTGGCGCCGGGCGGCGCCTATGACCGCGGCGGCGCGGTCAGCCCGCAGGCGCGGGCGCTGCCGGCGCGCGTGGCGCCGGTGGCCCGCGCGCTCAAGGCGCAGGGCGGCTTCGTGGCCGCCAGCCAGTTCACGCTGTGGCCCGACGCGCACGGCGAGCCCATGATCTCGCCGCATCTCAAGCAGTTGCGGCCGTTTCTTCGCAAGGGCGACTTCGTGGCCGGCTCGCCCGGCCAGGCCAATGTGGCCGAGCTGGACGGGCTGGTCGACGTGTCGGTCTGGAAGGTCGCGTATTCGGCATTCTTCAACACGCAGCTCGACTGGGTGCTGCGGCGCGCGGGCATCTCCAGCGTCGTGGTGGCGGGTATCGTCACCAACGGCGGGGTCGCCAGCACGGCGCGCGACGCCCACATGCGCGACTACCACGTGACGGTGCTGGCCGACGGCTGCGCCGCGCCCACGCCCGCCATGCACGATGCCGCGCTGGCGGACCTGCGCACGGTGGCCGACGTGGTGTCGTGCCAGGACCTGCTGGACAGGCTGGCGCCGTGAGCGCGCCGGTCGTCAGAAGCGGCGCCGCGCCCGGCGCGGACGCGATGCACGTGCCGGTGGTCATCATCGGCGCGGGCGCCTGCGGCCTGACCGCCGCGCTGCGCCTGGCCAGCGCCGGCATCGAGACGGTGCTGATCGAACGCGACGCGGCGCCCAGCGGCTCGACGGCGCTGTCCTCGGGCTTCATTCCCGCGGCCGGTTCCGCGGTGCAGCGCGCCGCCGGCATCGAGGACGATGCGGCGCGCTTTGCCGCCGACATCCAGGCCAAGGCGGGGGGCACGGCGTCGCCCGAACTGGTGGCCGCCTACACGGGCGCCGCCGCCGCGGCCATGGACGCGCTGGCGCGGCACGGCCTGCGGTTCGAAGTGCTGGACGGATTCCTGTACCCGGGCCACACCGCGCGGCGCATGCACACGCTGCCCGAACGCACGGGCGCGGCGCTGGTGGCGGCCCTGGAACGCGCGGCCACCGAGGCGGGCGCCTATCTGCTGACGCGCGCGCTGGCCCGCGAACTCTGGACCGACGCCGACGGCCGCGTGACCGCCGTGGGCTGCGAACGTCCGGACGGCTCGGTCGACGTGATCGGCTGCGACGCGCTGATCCTGGCCTGCAACGGCTTCGGCGGCAATGCCGCGATGGTGGGCCAGTACCTGCCCGCCATGCGCGAGGCGGTCTACGGCGGACACGTCGGCAACGACGGCAGCGCCATCCAGTGGGGCACGCAGCTCGGCGCCCGGCTGGCCGACCTGGGCGGCTACCAGGGCCACGGGTCCTGGGCCACGCCCCAGGGCGCATTGATCTCCTGGGCCGTGATGATGGACGGCGGCGTGCAGATCAACCGCGACGGCCGGCGCTTTCACGACGAGACCCACGGGTATTCCGAGGCGGCGGTCCACGTGCTGGCGCAGCCGGGCTCGGTGGCCTGGAACGTGTTCGACGACCGCACCCTGGCGCTGGCGCGCGGGTTCCCCGATTTCGTGCAGGCCGAGACGGGGCATGCGCTCAAGACCTGCGCCGACGTGACGGCGCTGGCCGCCCTGATCGGCTGCGATCCGGACGTGCTGCGCCAGACGCTGGACGCGGTCCGGCCTGACGAACCGGACCCGCTGGGCCGCCGCTTCGAACGGACGCTGCAGGCGCCGTATTACGCGGTCAAGGTCACCGGCGCGCTCTTTCACACGCAGGGCGGACTGGATATCGACGCGCATTGCCGCGTCCTGGACACCGCGGGTCGGGCGCTGCCCAATCTGCTGGCCGCGGGCGGCGCCGCCCGCGGCGTTTCGGGCAACGACGTGTCGGGCTACCTGTCCGGCAACGGCTTGCTCAGTGCGGTCGCGGGCGGCCATATCGCCGCGGCGACCGCGGCGGCGCTGCTTGGGCGCCGCCTGGATTAGGAGTCAACGATGCAGACACAGAACCTGAAAGCGCAATTGGCGGCCGGCCCGGTGCTGGCCCCCGGCGTCTACGACGCCCTGTCCGCGCTGGTGGCCGAGCAGGCGGGCTTTTCCGCGCTGTACCTGTCGGGCGCGTCCATTGCCTACACGCGGCTGGGCCGCTCGGACATCGGGCTGACCACATACACCGAGGTGCAAGACACGCTGGCCCGCATCGCCGAGCGCGTGTCGGCCGCCGTCATCGTCGATGCCGACACGGGCTTTGGCAACGCGCTGAACACGCAACGCACGGTGCGCGGCTTCGAGCGCGCCGGGGCGGCGATGATCCAGCTCGAAGACCAGACCTTTCCCAAACGCTGCGGCCACCTGGACGGCAAATCGGTGATTCCGGCTACCGAGATGTGCGGCAAGCTGCGCGCCGCCGTCGACGCCCGCGTGAACGCGTCCACGCTGATCCTGGCGCGCACCGACGCCCTGGCGTCCGAAGGCCTGGAGGCGGCGCTGGACCGCGCCGAATCCTATCTGGAGGCCGGGGCGGACGCGCTCTTCATCGAAGCCCTGCGCACGCCCGACCAGATGCGCGCGGCCTGCGACCGCTTCGCGGCGCGCGTGCCGCTGCTGGCCAATATGGTGGAGGGCGGCAAGACGCCGGTGCAGGACGCGCAGGCGCTGTCCGAGTTGGGGTTTCGCATCGTCATCTTTCCGGGCGGCACCGCGCGCGCCGTCGCGCACACGCTGCAGGGGTATTACGGCAGCCTGCGAGAGCACGGCACGACGGGGCCCTGGAAGGACAGAATGCTGGACTTCGATGGGCTGAATGACGTGATCGGGACGCCCGAGCTGCTGGAACAGGGGCGGCGCTACGAGGGCTGATCAGTTGGAGGGTGCGGCGTCTCTCATGGGTGTCTGACACCCATGAACCGCCCGCGCATGATGAAGTTCGTCTCGCCCGGGTGTCAGACACCGCTGAGTTGCGGAGCCCGTATCCGTGACGTGACGCCTGCCACGCCACCCCGGTCGCCGTCGTCAGCGCGCCGTGCGTTGGTGCGGCACGAGCGGCGGCACGGGCTGGCCGGCGATCAAATCCCAGAAGCCCGGCAGGAACGCTTCGGCCACCAGCAGGGGCTGGCCCTGGCGCCAGAACACCGAGCGGCGCGCCCAGATGCGGCCGGCCTCCCGGGCGTGCCGTTCGGGCGCCAGCGCGCCCGAGGCGGTGGCGTAAAACGGCACGGGCGAGGCCAGGCGGCGGCAGGCAAAGGGCGACCGGATGACGGTGCTGTCGTGATACAGCATGTCGGCCAGCGGCCGGGTCAACAGGCGGCGCATGCCTTGCCAGGCGCCGTGCGAGGCCGTCAGCGGGGTCAGGCTGCGCGCCGGCACGCTGTCAATGCCGTTCACCGACATCAGCACCTCGCGGATCCACACGGGCGAACCCGGGGCGATATGCATCGCCCGCGCCTCGTCGGCCGGGGCGCCGTCGGCGTACTCTGCCAGCACCCGCAGCCGCACCTGGCCGACCTGGCGCAGGCCCGCGGTGAGCGCGCCCGGACGGAACAGCCAGTGTCGTTGGGCAGGGGACAGAATGGCCGGGGCGTGCGCCAGCCAGCCGGCGGCGAGAGGGGGGCGATGGGCTGCGGGTGTCGTCATGGCTGCGTATTATGCCAAGCCCCGGGGGCCGGCCGTCTGCGTCGCAGTGCCGCAGGGCGGGGCGCACAAGCCCTGCGCATACAATACGGCCCATGGAAAAAGTACGTATCTCCAAGCTCATGTCCGAGCGCGGACTCTGTTCCCGCCGCGAGGCGGACAGCTATATCGAGCGCGGCTGGGTCCGCGTCGACGGCGTCGTCGTGTCCGAACTGGGCGCGCGGGCCTATCCCGACCAGGTCATCACCCTGGAGCGCGCCGCGCATGCGCGCCAGACGTCCCGCGTCACCATCCTGATCAACAAGCCGGTCGGCTATGTGTCCGGCCAGGCCGAAAAGGGCTACACGCCCGCCGTGGCCCTGATCGACGCGCGCTCGCGCTTCGCCGGAGACCGCGCGCCCCAGCGCTTTGAACGCGCGCACCTGGACGGGCTGGCGGTGGCGGGACGCCTGGACATCGATTCGCAGGGCCTGCTGGTGCTCACGCAGGACGGCCGCGTCGCCAAGCAATTGATCGGCGAGGATTCCACGATCGACAAGGAATACCTGGTCCGCGTGCAGGGCGACCTGTCCGACAACGGCCTGGCCCTGCTCAATCATGGCCTGTCGCTGGACGGCAAGGCGCTCAAGCCGGCACAGGTGCGTTGGCAGAACCACGACCAGTTGCGTTTCGTGCTGCGAGAAGGCAAGAAGCGCCAGATCCGTCGCATGTGCGAACTGGTCGGGTTGAAGGTGGTGGGCCTGAAGCGCGTGCGCATCGGCCGCGTGGCCCTGGGCGACCTGCCGCTGGGCCAATGGCGCTACCTGCGCGAGGACGAATCGTTCTGAGCCGGTGTCTGACACGGCCTCAGGCCCAGGCATTGGTCATTTCTCCCGACATCTGATGTCGGCGGCTTCTGGATTTTTCAGTCGGTTTCGGGCTCAGACGGACCGCATGAAAACAGGGGTATCCTTCGCCTGCCAGTGACTGCCCAGCCGCTCCATCAGGAACTCGATGAAGATCCGCGTCTTGGCGGGCAGCAGCCGCGTCTCGGTGACGGCATGGACCGGAAACGGCCCTAGCTGCCAGTCCGGCAACACGCGCTGCAACTGGCCGGATTGCTGCTCCGCCAACTGCCCCCCGACCAGCACCGCGATGCCCGCGCCCAGCATGGCCAGGCGGCGCGCCATGGCGACGCCGTTCACGGAAAACCGATTGCCCGGCGTGAACTCGATGTGCTGCTGGCCATTGGTCAGCGGCCAGCGCGTCACGCGGCCGGCGCCTTCCGCGCGGAACTCGATGCACTCGTGGCGGGTCAAGTCGCTGGGATGCTTCGGTTCGCCGTGCTTTTCCAGGTACTCGCGCGAGGCGTACAGGTAGGCGGGCAGCATGCCCAGCAGTCGTGCAATCTGGGTCGAATCGGGCAGGTCGCCGATTTCGATCGACACATCGCAGGTCTGGAACACGCGCGAGGCGTGGTCCGGATTGGCGAGGTCAAGGAAAAACGTCACATCGGGATAGCGCCGGGAAAACTCCATGAATGACTCAGCCAGGAAGTCCGTGCCGAAATCCGCGGGCATGTTCACCCGCAGCGGTCCGGTCGGCGTATCGACCAGCTTCTGCAGTTCTTCATGGGCGATCTGCGCCTCGGCCACGATGCGCTGGCAGCGTTCGAAATACAGCCGGCCGGCATCGGTGAGCTCCACTTTGCGCGTGGTGCGGCTCAGCAGCCGCAGCCCCACCGATCGCTCCAATTCGGCCACCTGGCGAGACAAGGTCGACTTCGGCACGCCCAGCGTTGCCGCAGCGCGGCTAAAACTGTGCGTCTTGGCGACCTCGACGAAGAGTTCCATACCCTGTAGGCGTTTCATGTCGGCATTTTGTCACAGTGGGGGGAGTTCCAGATTGTCCCATAAATGGAATGATGTTTTCTCAACATGCCCCTTTGTTTCTAAAGCGGGATAACTCAGAATGCGAGTTCTGCAATGCAGCAATGCGATAAGTAAGTGTCCAGCCTTGCGTGTTCAACGCGACTCCACCAAAGCCGAGCCACGCGGTCCGCGTCAAAGCGGTCTGACGGGCTGATGTTCTTCGCAGGATCGCCCCAACTGATCAGGCCCGTCCAGGGCAACCGGGCACGCGGCGCATGCGCCGCGTGGGGCTACTTTTATTGAAATCGGGAATGCAATCTATGAATAAGAAAAGCGCTATGTGGCGCGGCGCGGCTGTTTTTGCGCTGACGGCATCGGCTCTCACACTGGCCGCTTGCGGCAAGAAGCAAGAGGCGCCCCAGGCGGGCAAGCCGCAAGTGACGGTCGTCACGTTGGCGACGCAACCCGTTTCCCTCACCACCGAACTGCCGGGCCGCACGTCGCCATTCCGTGTGGCGGAAGTGCGTCCGCAGGTCAACGGCATCGTCCAGAAGCGTCTCTTCACCGAGGGCGGCGAGGTCAAGGCCGGGCAGCAGCTCTATCAAATCGATCCCGCCCTCTACCAGGCCGATTTCGACAGCCAGAAGGCCGCGCTGGCGCGGGCCCAGGCCCAGCAGAAGACGGCGGCCCTCCTGGCCGAGCGCTACAAGCCGCTGGTCGCGACCCGCGCGGTCAGCCAACAGACCTACGACAACGCCGTCGCCTCGCGCGACCAGGCGGCCGCCGACGTGCTGGCGGCCAAGGCGGCGCTCGATACGGCGCGCATCAACCTGGTCTACACCAAGGTGCTGTCGCCGATCGCCGGCATCATCGGCCGCTCGGCGGTCACCGAAGGCGCGCTGGTCACGGCCAACCAGACCAACGCATTGGCTGCGGTGCAGCAAATCGATCCGATCTACGTCGACGTCACCCAGTCCAGCGTCCAGCTCCTGCGCCTGCAGGATGCCCTGGCCAGCGGCCAGTTGAAGAAGGCGGACGGCGAGCAGGCCGCGCTGGTCACGCTGACCCTGGAAGACGGCTCGCAATACAAAGAGACCGGCAAGCTCCAGTTCTCGGAAGTGACCGTGGACCAGGGCACGGGCTCGATCACGCTGCGCGCGGTGTTCCCCAATCCGGACCGCCGCCTCTTGCCGGGCATGTTCGTGCGCGCGCGCCTGGCCGATGGCGTCGCCGCCGACGGCCTGCTGGTGCCGCAACGCGGCGTGACCCGCAACCAGCGCGGTCTGCCGACGGCGCTGGTGGTCAATGCCAAGAACCAGGTCGAACTGCGTGACCTGAAGACCGATCGCGCCATCGGCGACAAGTGGCTCGTCACCGAGGGCCTGGCTGCTGGCGACCGGGTCATCGTGGAAGGCCTGCAGATGGTCCGTCCCGGCGTCGAAGTGGTCGCCACCGAGGCCAGCGCCCAGGCGCAGCAGCAGCCGCAGCAGCAGGCCGCCAATGGCGCGGCCAATGCCGCGCCGGCCAAGCAGTAATCAGGGAGCCATGCATGGCAAAGTTTTTTATCGACAGGCCGGTATTTGCCTGGGTGATCGCGATCGTGCTGATGATGGCCGGCGCGCTGTCCATCCTGCAGTTGCCGGTCGCCCAGTACCCCAATATCGCCCCGCCCGCCATCGGCATCGCGGTGACCTACCCGGGCGCGTCCGCGCAGACCGTGCAGGACACCGTGGTGCAGGTGATCGAACAGCAGATGAACGGCCTTGACGGCCTGCAGTACATCTCGTCGGAAAGCAACTCCGACGGCAGCATGTCGATCACGCTGACCTTCAAGCAGGGCACCAACCCCGACACCGCCCAGGTGCAGGTCCAGAACAAGCTGTCGTTGGCGCAGCCGCTCCTGCCGCAGGAAGTGCAGCAGCAGGGCATCCGCGTCACCAAGGCCACCAAGAACTTCCTGATCGTGGCGGGCTTCGTGTCCACCGACGGCACGATGACCAAGGACGACCTGGCCGACTACGTCGCGTCCTACATCCAGGATCCCATCAGCCGCACGCAGGGCGTGGGCGACTTCCAGCTGTTCGGCTCGCAGTACGCGATGCGCATCTGGCTGGATCCGGCCAAGCTCGTCAATTACGGACTGACCACGGTCGACGTCACCACCGCGATCAAGGAGCAGAACGTCCAGGTGTCCTCCGGGCAGCTGGGCGGCCTGCCGTCCGTGCGCGGCCAGCAGCTCAATGCCACCATCATCGGGCCGTCGCGCCTGGAAACGGCCGAGGATTTCGGCCGCATCCTGCTCAAGGTCAACACCGACGGCTCGCAGGTGCGCCTGGCCGATGTCGCCACGATCGAACTCGGCGGCCAGACCTACGCCATCGACAGCTTCTACAACGGCAAGCCCGCCGCGGGCCTGGCGATCAAGCTGGCGCCGGGCGCCAATGCGCTGGACACGGCGCAGGCGGTGCGTGACACCATCAACAACCTGAAGCCGTATTTCCCGCCGGGCATGGACGTCGTCTATCCGTACGACACGACGCCGTTCGTCAGCCTGTCGATCCATGAAGTGTTCAAGACGCTGGTCGAGGCCATCATCCTGGTGTTCCTGGTGATGTACCTCTTCCTGCAGAACTTCCGCGCCACGCTCATCCCCACGCTGGCCGTGCCGGTGGTGCTGCTGGGCACGTTCGGCGTGCTGGCGGCGTTCGGCTTTTCCATCAACACCCTGACCATGTTCGGGATGGTGCTGGCCATCGGCCTCCTGGTGGACGATGCCATCGTGGTCGTGGAAAACGTCGAGCGGGTCATGGCCGAGGAAGGGCTATCCCCCAAGCAGGCCACCCGCAAGTCCATGACCCAGATCACCGGCGCGCTGATCGGCATCGCCATGGTGCTGGCCGCCGTGTTCATCCCCATGGCGTTCTTCGGCGGCTCCACCGGCGTGATCTACCGCCAGTTCTCCATCACCATCGTGTCGTCCATGGTGCTGTCGGTGATCGTGGCCATCGTCTTCACGCCGGCCCTGTGCGCGACGATGCTCAAGCCCATCCCCAAGGGCCATCATGGCGCCAAGAAGGGCTTTTTCGGCTGGTTCAACCGCACGTTCGAGCGCAGCAGCAACGGCTACGCCAACACCGTGGCGCGCGGCCTGAACCGCACCAAGCGGCTGATGGTGGTGTATCTGGCGCTGGTCATCGCGATGGGTTGGATGTTCACGCGCATCCCGACCGCGTTCCTGCCGGCCGAAGACCAGGGCATCCTGTTTGCCCAGATCCAGACGCCCGCCGGCACCACCGCCGAAGGCACCAAGGCCGTCATCGACGACGCGACCAACTACCTGCTGACCGAGGAAAAGGACGCGGTCACGTCGGTGTTCGCGGTCAACGGCTTCAACTTCGGCGGCCGCGGCCAGAACGCGTCCATCCTGTTCATCAAGCTGCGCGACTGGGAAGAACGCGGCGACGCCAGCCTGAAGGCCGGCGCCGTGGCGGCGCGCGCCAACGCCCACTTCGCCAAGACCGAGCGCCGCGCGCAGATGTTCGTCGTGCCGCCGCCCTCCGTGATGGAACTGGGCAACGTCACCGGCTTTGACTTCCAGCTCATGGACCGCGCCGGCGTGGGCCACGAAAAGCTGCTTGCCGCGCGCAACCAGTTGCTGGGCGAAGCGGCCAAGAGTCCGGTGCTGGTGGGCGTGCGCCCCAACGGCATCGAAGACGCGCCGCAGTACCAGTTGGACATCGACCGCGAAAAGGCGCGCGCCCTGGGCGTGGCCGTCTCGGACATCAACAGCACGCTCGCCACCGCATGGGGTTCGTCGTACGTCAACGACTTCATCGACCGCGGCCGCGTGAAGAAGGTGTTCGCGCAGGGCGAGGCCTCCTCGCGCATGCTGCCGGAAGACCTGAACAAGTGGTACGTGCGCAATAGCGCCGGCGACATGGTGCCGTTCTCGGCCTTCTCCAAGGCGACCTGGAGCTTCGGCCCGCAGAAGCTGAACCGCTACAACGGCGTGCCGTCCTACAACATCCAGGGCCAGGCGGCGCCGGGCTACAGCTCGGGCGCGGCGATGGAGGAAATGGAACGCCTGGCGGCCAAGCTGCCCGTGGGCGTCGGTTTCGAATGGACCGGCCTGTCGTTCGAAGAACGCCTGTCCGGCGCCCAGGCGCCCGCGTTGTACGCGATCTCGCTGATCGTCGTGTTCCTGTGCCTGGCGGCGCTCTATGAAAGCTGGACCATTCCGTCCGCGGTCATGCTGGTGGTGCCGCTGGGGATCATCGGGGCGCTGCTTGCCACGATGCTGCGGGGCCTGTCCAACGACGTGTACTTCCAGGTAGGGCTCTTGACGACCATCGGGTTGGCGGCCAAGAACGCCATCCTGATCGTGGAGTTCGCCAAGGAGCACTACGAGGCGGGCGCCAGCCTGACGGAATCGGCCATCCACGCCGCGCGCCAGCGCCTGCGTCCCATCCTGATGACGTCCCTGGCGTTCATCCTGGGCGTGACCCCGCTGGCCATTTCGTCCGGCGCGGGGTCGGGCAGCCAGAACGCCATCGGCACGGGCGTGATCGGCGGCATGCTGACCGGCACCTTCCTGGCCATCTTCTTCGTCCCGGCCTTCTTCGTGATCATGCTGCGCGTGTTCAAGGTCAAGCGCATGAGCGAAAACGTCGACAAGCACGACACCAGCGCCAAGACCGCGCACGACGTGCCGGCGGAGGGTCAACCGTAATGAAACTCCAGATGAGAACCTTGCTGTCTGTATCCCTGGCGGCGGCCCTGGCGGGCTGCTCGCTGGCCCCCACGTATGAGCGTCCCGACGCGCCCATCGACGCGGCCTATCCCACGGGCGCCGCCTACAACGCGGCCCAGGTGGCCGCGCCGGGCGGACGGGCGGTGGCCGACATCGGCTGGCGCGACTTCTTCGGCGATCCGCTGCTGCAACAGCTCATCGAGCAATCGCTCGCCAACAACCGCGATCTGCGCGTGGCGGCGCTGAACGTCGAGGCGGCGCGCGCGCAGTACCGCATCCAGCGGGCAGACCTTGCGCCCAGCATCGGCGTGGCGGGCCAGAACTCGGCCCAGCGCACGCCGGCCGACCTGTCGCCCAGCGGCCAGGCCAGCACCAGCCACAGCTACCAGGTCGGCGCCGCGATGTCCGCCTGGGAGCTCGACCTCTTTGGCCGCATCCGCAGCCTGAGCGAGCAGGCGCTGGAATCCTACCTGGCGCTGGACGAGACCCGCACGGCCACGCAGCTCACGCTGATCGCCGAGGTCGCCAACGCCTACCTGACGCTGCGCGCGGACCAGGAACTGCTGAGCCTGACGCGCGAAACGCTCAAGAGCCAGGAAGATTCCTACCAGCTCACCAAGCAGAGCTACGACCAGGGCCTGTCCACGGCGCTGGACCTGAGCCAGGCCGAGGTGTCGCTGCGCACGGCCCAGCGCAACCTGTCGCAATACACGCGCCAGGCGGCGCAGGACCGCAACGCGCTGGTGCTGCTGGTGGGCCAGCCCCTGTCTCCCGAGATGACGGCGGCGCTGGACGGCGCGACCACGCTGGACGACGGCATGCTGCCGACCGCGCTGCCCGCCGGCCTGCCGTCGGACCTGCTGGCGCGCCGCCCGGACATCCGCGCGGCCGAACATCAGCTCAAGGGCGCCAACGCCAACATCGGCGCGGCGCGCGCGGCGTTCTTTCCGACCATCAGCCTGACCGGCTCGGCAGGCACCGCCAGCGCCAGCCTGGGCGGCCTGTTCGAGGGCGGTTCGGGGGCGTGGAGTTTCGTGCCCCAGATCACCGTGCCGATCTTCGCGGGCGGCTCGCTGCTGGCGGGGCTGGATCTGGCGAAGGTGCAGAAGAACATCCAGGTGGCGCAGTACGAGAAAGCCATCCAGACGGGATTCCGCGAAGTCGCCGATGCGCTGGCGGGCCGCGGCACGCTGGACGAGCAGATCCAGGCCCAGCGCCTGCTCGTGGACGCCAACCAGCGCGCCTACGACGCCTCTGAGCAACGTTTTCGCCAGGGCATCGACGACTACCTGAGCGTGCTGGATTCGCAGCGCTCGCTGTACTCGTCGCAACAGGCGCTGGTGGACACGCGCCTGGCGCGCCTGTCCAACCTGGTCACGCTGTACAAGGTGCTGGGCGGCGGCTGGACCGAGCGCACCGAGGCAAATGCCGGGCTGCCGGCGACGCCGGCGACGCCAACCGCGCCGGCTGCGACTGCGGGCTGATCCCCGGCGCTTGGTGCGCAGGCAGCAAAATGCGCAAGCAACAAAAAACGGGCCGATCGCAAGGATCGGCCCGTTTTTTTGTCCGCCTGGCGGCGGACGTCAGGTGCGCTTCTTGGCGATCAGGCCCACCACGAACAGCACGATGATCGCGCCCACGACGGATGCGATCCAGCCTGCGGGCTCGCCGGGTTGATACCAGCCGAGCGACTGGCCCAGGAAGCCGGCGACGACGGCGCCGACGATGCCCAGAATGGTGGTCATGATGATCCCCATGTTCTGGTCCCCGGGCATGATGGCGCGGGCGATCAGGCCCACGATGAACCCGACGATGATCATGATGATGATGCTCATGCGCGTACTCCTGTTAGGGAAAAAAGGGGGCGATGTGGCCTGATGATACCCACGCCCCGCGCGCCGTCGCTGTAACAACTGGTGTGCAGACCCTGCCCGGGCCGGTTCGCGCCGTGCCCCGTCAGGAGGTGAGGTCGATGAGCTGGCGCACGTCCTTGGTCAGCGCCTCGATGCTGTCGGTGTCCGACGCCAGCAGGCGCGCATGGCCGTCTTTGTCGAAAATGTACACGCCGCGGCTGTGCGTCACTTCGTACATGTCGGCGTCGTCGCCGGGGCGGGGCTTTTCGATCTGGTAGGCCACGCGGTAGCGGCGCGCCAGGTCGGCGATCTGCCGTTCGTCGCCGGTCACGCCAATGGCGTTGTTGTTGAAGGCATTGACGTAGGCCTGCAGGATGTCCGGCGTGTCGCGGTGCGGATCCACGCTGACGAAGAGGATGCGCACGTCCTTGGCCTTGTCGCCCAGGTTCTGCAGCACCGCGGTCAGCTGCGCCATGGTCGTGGGGCAGATGTCCGGGCAACTGGCGTAGCCAAAAAACAGCAGCACCGTCTTGCCCTTGAGGTCTTCGCTGCTGACCGTCTTGCCGCCCGCGCCGGGCAGCGAGAACTTCAGGTCCGGCAGATGCCCCTTCACGTTATAGAGCGTCCAGTCCACGTTCCTGTCGCCGCAGGCGGCGAGAAACACACACAAGGCCAACAGCAGTCCGCGAAAGGCGCGGCCGGTAATCAGGTGTCGCATGGGTCCAGTAGCCGGAAAGGGGTAAACCTCCCGGATTCTACCCGCTGGGGTCCACGCGGGCGCAGCCAGCGGCGCGGCGGCTTGTGCGGGCGCAAGGGCCGGTCGAAAAAACGGCCCGCGCGGGGGCGGGCCGTATCAGGCGGTCAAGCGGTGTCTGACACCCTCCAGGAAGCGCTCTGCAATCAACAACAGCATTCCAAGGGTGTCAGACACCGCCGGGGGGGCTGACACCGCCGACCGCAGTCAGCAGTCAGCAGTCAGTCGTCAGCCCGCCGTCATGCCGCTGTGGCGCAGCAGCGCGTCGATGCGCGGGGCGCGGCCACGGAACGCGGCGAAGGACTCGGCCGCCGGGCGTGAGCCGCCCACGGCCAGCACTTCGCGGCGGAAACGCGCGCCGGTTTCCGGGTCCAGCGTGCCCAGGGCGTTGCCGGCCTGTTTTGCGGCGGCCTCCTCAAAGGCCTCGTAGGCGTCGGCCGACAGCACTTCCGCCCACTTGTAGCTGTAGTAGCCCGCGCCATAGCCGCCCGCGAACAGGTGCGAGAAGGCGTGCGGCAGGCGATGCCAGGCGGGCGGGAACAGCACCGCCACTTCCTGGCGCACTTCCTGCAGCAGGGCCAGCACTTCGGAAATCGACGCGCCCTTGCTGCGGTCGTGCATCAGCATGTCGAAGAGGGCGAATTCGATCTGGCGCACGGTCTGCATGCCGCTCTGGTAGTTGCGCGCGGCAACGAGGCGGTCGTAGAGCGCGCGCGGCAGCGGCTCGCCGGTGTCCACATGCGCCGACAGCTTCTGCACCACGGCCCATTCCCAGCAGAAGTTCTCCATGAACTGCGAGGGCAGCTCGATGGCATCCCACTCCACGCTGGCGAACGCGGCGGCGCCGGGCTCGTCCACTTCGGACAGCAGCGCATGCAGCGCGTGGCCGGTTTCATGGAAGAGGGTGATGACGTCGTCGTGCGTCAGCACGGCGGGACGGTCGCCATTGGGACGCGAGAAATTGCACGTCAGGTAGGCGATGGGCGTCTGCACCTTGCCGGCCACGACGCGGCGCGTGCGTTCGCTGTCCACCCAGGCGCCGTTCTGCTTGCCGGCGCGCGCGTACAGGTCCAGGTACAGGTGGCCGATGAGCGCGCCGTCAGGGCTTTCCACCCGCACGCCGCGCACGTCGCCGTGCCACGAGGACACGGGCGTTTCCGCCAGGCGCACGCCGAACAGGGTCTCGATGACCTCGAACAGGCCCGCCAGCACACGGGGCTCGGTGAAGTACTGCTTGACCTCGTCTTCCGAGTAAGCGTAGCGCGACTCGCGCAGGCGCTCTGAGGCATACGCCACGTCCCAGGGCTGCAGGCTGTCCAGACCCAGTTCGCCGGTCGCGTAGGCCGTCAGTTCCGCCAGATCGCGCTGCGCGAACGGCTTGGCGCGCGCGGCCAGGTCGCGCAGGAAGACGGTGACTTCCTGGGCGTTGCGGGCCATGCGCGTCTGCAGGCGCAGCGCGGCAAAGGTGCCCAGGCCCAGCAGGCCGGATTCCTCGGCGCGCAGCGCCAGCAGTTCTTCGATCAGCGGGGAGTTGTCGAACTTGGCGTCGCCCTGCTCGGAGGCGACGGTGCCGTAGCCGCGGTACAGCGCCTCGCGCAACGACCGGTCCTGCGCGTACTGCATGACGGGCAGGTAGCAGGGCATCTTCAGCGTGAGCTTCCAGCCGGCCTTGCCGTCTTCCTCGGCGGCGGCGCGGGCGGCGGCGCGCACGTCAGCCGGAATGCCGGCCAGGCGGGCTTCGTCTTCGACCAACAGCGACCAGGCGTCGATGGAATCGAGCACGTTTTCGGAGAATTTCTGCGAGGCCTGGGCTTCGCGGTCGGAGATCGCGGCATAGCGTTCGCGGTCCGCGCCTTGCAGTTCGACGCCGCTCAGGCGGAAATCGCGCAGGGCCATTTCCACGATGCGGCGGCGCACCGGCGTCCAGGACGCGAAATCGGGGGCGGCGGCCAGGCGCTGGTATTGCTTGTACAGGCCTTCGTGCAGCCCGACCCAGGTCGAGAATTCGGTGACCAGGGGCAGGGCGGCGTTATAGGCTTCGCGCAGCTCGGGCGTGTTGACGACGGCGTTCAGGTGCCCGGCGACCGACCAGGCGCGCCACAGCCGCTCGGAGGCGGTATCCAGCGGCTCCACCACGGCCTCCCAGGTGGGCGCGAGCGCGGGATCGGCGGCCTGGTCGACGGCCTGGCGGGCAATGCCCAGCAGTTCCTCGACGGCAGGCACGATATGCCCGGGCTTGACGGCCGCGTAATCGACCAGTTCGGAAACGGGAGCGAGCAGGGGGTTCTGGGTCATGGTGTTACCGGCTTATAGGGTGGCGGGCGGCGCGGTCAGCGCGCCGGCAAAGGAGATAAGGATCAGGTAGGGGCGATCCGGCCAAACGCAAGGTGCGGACTGACGGCCGCGCCGGGGCGGGTTTCGGGGCGGGTTTCGGGGTGGGTTTCGGGGCGGGTGTCAGGCACCGAGTTGCAGCAAATCGGCAGGTGCCGGTGTCTGACACCGGGAAACGATGGTTCGGGCTGGAACGCATCTCACGCGGTGTCAGACACCGCGCGGCCCCCCCCCCCCCGTGCCTTCAGCCAGCGGCCCGTTCAGCCGCTTCGACCGTATTGACCAGCAGCATGGCGATGGTCATGGGACCCACGCCGCCCGGCACGGGCGTGATCGCGCCGGCCACTTCCTTGGCGGAGGCGAAGTCCACGTCGCCGCACAGCTTGCCGTCCGCGCCGCGGTTGATGCCCACGTCGATGACGACGGCGCCGGGCTTGATCATCGAGCCGTCGATCATGCCGGGCTTGCCGGTGGCCACGACCAGCACGTCGGCGCGGCGGGTCTGGGCCGCCAGGTCGCGCGTCTTGGAATTGCAGATCGTGATGGTGGCGCCCGCCTGCAGCAGCAGCATCGCCATGGGCTTGCCCACGATATTGCTGGCGCCCACGATGACCGCCTCGGCGCCGCGCAGCGTCACGCCTTCGGCCTCCAGCATCTTCATCACGCCATACGGCGTGCAGGGACGGAACAGCGGCTGGCCGGTCATCAGCAGGCCCGCATTGCTGACATGGAAGCCGTCCACGTCCTTCTCGGCCGCGATGGCTTCGATGACCTTGTGGGCGTCCATGTGCTTGGGCAGGGGCAACTGCACCAGGATGCCGTGAATGGAAGGATCCTGGTTCAGGACCTCGATGCGGGCCAGCAGTTCGGCCTCGGTCATCTCGGCAGGGTACTGCTCTTTCACGGAATGCAGGCCGGCCTTCTCGCAGGCCGCGACCTTGTTGCGCACGTAAACCTGCGACGCGGGGTCCGCGCCCACCAGCACCACGGCCAGGCCGGGGCGGGTGCCCTTGTCGGCCAGGACCGAAACACGTTGGGCGACTTCTTCGCGAATGCGCTGCGACAGGGCCGCGCCGTCAATAATCCTTGCGGTCATGCATGTGCCTCAGGTTTGGCCAAGGCCACTTTCATCAAATCAGCAACGGTAGTCACTTCCAGTTTTTCCATAATGTTGGCGCGGTGCGCCTCGACGGTCTTGATGCTGATGCCCAGGTCGTCGGCGATCTGCTTGTTCAAGCGGCCGGCGACGATGCGCTCCAGCACCTGCTGCTCGCGCGCGGTCAGGCGCGCCAGCATGGCTTCGTGGTCCTTCTGGGCCTGGTGCTTGCTCACGCGCTGCGTGGCCTGCTCCAGCATGCGCGCCACGATCTCGCGCAGGTCGGATTCGTTGAACGGCTTTTCCAGGAAGTCGACGGCGCCTTTCTTCATGGTCGACACGGCCATGGGCACGTCGCCGTGGCCCGTGATGAACACGATGGGCAGCGGCGCATTGCGGGCGATGAGCTGCTCCTGGAGTTCCAGGCCGCTCATGCCGGGCATGCGTACGTCGGCGATCAGCACGCCAACCTGGCTGGCGTCGTAATCTTCCAGGAAAGATTCGCCGCTGGCGTAGGCGCGAACGCGATATCCGTTGGCTTCCAGCAGCCAGCGCAGCGAATCGCGGACCGCTTCGTCGTCGTCAACAATGAATACCGTGCTCGACAGGTGGGGCGTGTTCATGCGTGCAACTCCTCTGACTGATCGTTCTGGGCCTGCGTCTGGGTCGCAGCGCAGGGCAGGGTAAAGCGGAAGATAGTACCGCCGGCGGGATTCGGGTCGGCCCACAGGCGGCCGTGGTGCGATTCAATAATGGTACGGCAGATGTTCAGCCCCATGCCCAGGCCTTGGGACTTGGTGCTGAAGAAGGGTTCGAACAGGCGCTCGGGCTCGGCCAGGCCATGGCCGCGGTCCACCACGGCCACCTCGATATGCTGCTCGTGCAGAATTACGGCAACCTTAAGCTCGTCGGACTCGCTCTTTTCCATGGCTTCCAGGCCATTCTTGAGCAGGTTCAGCAGGACCTGTTCAATCAGGATGGGGTCGGCCAGGACGTCCGGGGCGTTGGACGGCACGAAGCTGTCGATGCGGATGCGGCGCTTGCGGGCGTCGATTTCGGCAAAGCCGATGGCGTTGTCGACGATGCGGCCGATCGCCACGCGCTGGCGGCGCGGCTCGCTGCGCTTCACGAATTCGCGGATGCGGCTGATGATCTTGCCCGCGCGCTCGGCCTGCGAAGCGGCCTTTTCCAGCGCCGGCAGCAGCATGTTGGGGCTGGTGTGGCCGGCCTTGACCAGGGCCACCGCGCCCATGCTGTAGTTGGCGATGGCCGTCAGCGGCTGGTTCAGTTCGTGCGCCAGCGACGAGGCCATCTCGCCCATGGTGGTGAGGCGGCTGGTGAGCTGGATCTTCTCCTGTTGCACGCGCGACGCTTCCTCGTGGCCGCGGCGTTCGGTGATGTCGCGCGCCACCTGCATGCGCACTCGGCGCCCGTCCGTCCAGGCCAGCATGCGGTGGTGCACTTCAAACCAGCGCTGCACGGACGGCGCGAAGACTTCGACCGATTCGTCGGTGAAGCGGCCGCGGCGGCCGGCCAGGAGTTCGTCGTGGCCGCCCGTCTGCGCGCCGAACACGCGGCGGTACGTGCGGTTGGCGAACAGCAGCTCCAGCCCGTCGTGGGTGTCGGCGGTGACGGAAATGGCGTCGTCCAGGCCTTCCAGCACGGTCATGAAGCGTTCGTGCGCGGCGGTCAGGGCCTCGCGGATGCGCTTGGGCTCGGTGATGTCGGTCATGGACGTCATCCAGCCGATCTGGTTGCCATTGGGGTCCAGCAGCGGCGACACATACATGCGCGCCGTGAAGCGCGAGCCGTCGCGGCGCTGCGCCTCGACCTCCAGGCCGCTGCTGGGCGTCTTGCCCGACATCAGCACGTCCAGCGTGTGCTGGTGCTGCTCGTGGCGGCCCGGCACCCAATAGGGGAAGGGCGGGCTGCGGCCGATCAGGTCGGCTTCGTTCCAGCCGATCATCCGGCAGAAGGCGGGGTTCACGTAGGCAATGCGGCCCTCCATGTCGAGCACGCGCATGCCCGTGGACATGGAGTTCTCCATGGCACGCCGGAAACCGGTTTCGGCGATGAGCGCGGCCTCGGCGGTGGACCGGAAGCGGGTATAGCGCCAGAGCATCAGCAGGCTGATGACGATGACGCAGGACAGCGCCAGCACCACCCAGATCAGGCGTTGCTGGCGCAGTTCCTGGTCTATCGTGACAAACATGACGCTGTCGTCATGGATGCGCTGCAGCCAGAAGAAGACGCCCATCACACAGATATAGAGGATCAGCACCATCGCGGGCGTGACCCAGTACACCCCGCGCCGCCGGGTACGGGCGTGGTCGTGGAAAGGCGTAGGAATGTTGGACTTGGGCGCGCTGGACATGGAATTCGGGCCGGATAGACCGCGCATTTTAGTGCGTGTTGGAAGGGAATTGCCGGGAATCAAGCCCTGCGTTCGGGCTAGGCCATAAAAAGTATGGCGTTCCGGCATTCAGCTTCGGGTCAACTTTCCATATTATGAAATGCCGTACCGCAACATGAAATTTTCCTTGCGACCGGTTAATCTTCTTTCTTAGAATGCCGCCTGATAGGGAAACCGGCCCTGGCAGGTCCTTAGAACACCCCGACCCCATGCATCACATGGTAGCCCGGATGATCCCGGCTACCATGCAATGTCCGCGAGTAGATAAATAAGCGGGTGTGTGGTCACGACGAACCCCAACAGGAGACACACGATGTCCTCTAACGCCCAGGCTGGCGCCGTGCAGGCCGCCAACGACGAAGACACCCTTGAAACCCAGGAGTGGCTCGAAGCCCTGGCGGCAGTCCTCGACCGCGAAGGACCGCAGCGCGCCCATTACCTGCTGGAACGCCTGATCGACGAAGCCCGTCGCTCCGGCGCCCATATCCCGTTCTCGCCCAACACCGCTTACGTCAACACGATTCCGCCCGGCCTGGAGCCGGCGCATCCCGGCAACCTGGAACTGGAATCGCGCATCCGCTCGTACGTGCGCTGGAACGCCATGGCCATGGTGGTCAAGGCCAACAAGCACAACCCGCCCGATGGCGGCGACCTGGGCGGCCACATCGCGTCGTTCGCCTCGCTGGCCACCATGATCGGCTGCGGCCAGAACCACTTCTGGCACGCTGAAGACGAAGGCCACGGCGGCGACCTGGTCTACTTCCAGGGCCACACCTCGCCCGGCATGTACGGCCGCGCCTACCTCGAAGGCCGCCTGACCGAAGAACAGCTGAACCACTTCCGCCAGGAAGTCGACGGCAAGGGCCTGTCCTCGTACCCGCATCCGAAGCTGATGCCGGACTTCTGGCAGTTCCCGACCGTGTCGATGGGCCTGGGCCCGCTGATGGCCATCTACCAGGCCCGCTTCCTGAAGTACCTGCACGCCCGCGGCATCGCCGACACCAGCAAGCGCAAGGTCTGGGTGTTCTGCGGCGACGGCGAAATGGACGAACCCGAGTCGCTGGGCGCCATCGCCCTGGCCGCGCGTGAAAAGCTCGACAACCTGATCTTCGTCGTCAACTGCAACCTGCAGCGCCTGGACGGGCCGGTGCGCGGCAACGGCAAGATCATCCAGGAACTGGAAGGCGACTTCCGCGGTTCGGGCTGGAACGTCATCAAGCTGATCTGGGGCGGCTACTGGGATCCGCTGCTCGCGCACGACAAAGAAGGCATCCTGCGCCAGATCATGGAAGAAACCGTCGACGGCGAGTACCAGGCGTACAAGGCCAACGACGGCAAGTTCGTCCGCGAACACTTCTTCGGCAAGCATCCGAAGCTCTTGGAAGCCGTGTCGCGCATGAGCGACGAGGACATCTGGCGCCTGAACCGCGGCGGCCATGATCCCCACAAGGTGTACGCCGCCTTCAAGTCGGCCAGCGACCACACCGGCCAGCCGACCGTCATCCTGGCCAAGACCATCAAGGGCTACGGCATGGGCCACGTGGGCCAGGCCAAGAACCCGACCCACCAGCAGAAGAAGCTGGAGCTGGACTCCATCCGCGAATTCCGCGACCGCTTTGGCATCCCCATCCCGGACGACAAGCTGGCCGACCTGCCGTACTTCAAGCCGGCCGAAGACTCGCCCGAAATGAAGTACCTGCACGAGCGTCGCGCCGCGCTGGGCGGCTACCTGCCGCGCCGCCGCGCCAAGGCCGACGAGCAACTGAAGGCGCCCGCGCTGGACGCCTTCAAGGCCGTGCTGGAGCCCACCGCCGAAGGCCGTGAAATCTCCACCACCCAGGCCTTTGTGCGCATCCTGAACCAGGTGTTGCGCGACAAGGAACTGGGTCCGCGCGTCGTGCCGATCCTGGCCGACGAATCGCGCACCTTCGGCATGGAAGGCCTGTTCCGCCAGATCGGCATCTACGCGCCGGAAGGCCAGAAGTACGTCCCGGTCGACAAGGACCAGGTCATGTACTACAAGGAGTCGGCCGACGGCCAGCTCCTGCAGGAAGGCATCAACGAAGCGGGCGCGATGAGCTCGTGGATTGCGGCGGCCACGTCGTACTCCTCGAACAACCGCATCATGATCCCGTTCTTCATCTACTACTCGATGTTCGGGTTCCAGCGCATCGGCGACCTGGCCTGGGCCGCCGGCGACATGCAGGCGCGCGGTTTCCTGCTGGGCGGCACCGCCGGCCGCACGACGCTGAACGGCGAAGGCCTGCAGCACGAAGACGGCCACAGCCACATCCTGGCCTCGACCATCCCGAACTGCGTGTCCTACGACCCGACGTTCGGCCACGAGCTCGCCGTGATCATCCAGCATGGCCTCAAGCGCATGGTGGAAGACCAGGAAAACGTCTATTACTACCTGACGGTGATGAACGAAAACTACCCGCAGCCCGGTCTGACCAAGGGCGACGAGGAAGGCATCATCAAGGGCATGTACAAGCTCAAGTCGCACGGCAAGGGCAAGAACCGCGTGCAGCTCATGGGCTCGGGCACCATCCTGCGCGAAGTCATGGCCGCGCAGGAACTGCTGGCTTCCGATTGGGATGTCGCGTCGGACCTCTGGAGCGTCACCAGCTTCACCGAGCTGCGCCGCAACGGCCTGGACGTCGAACGCCACAACATGCTGCACCCCGACGAGAAGAAGCCGCAGGTCGCTTACGTCACGGAACAGCTGGCCAAGACGGAAGGCCCGATCATCGCGTCGACCGACTACATGAAGCTCTTTGCGGACCAGATCCGTCCGTTCGTGCCCAAGGGCCGCGAATACAAGGTGCTGGGCACCGATGGTTTCGGCCGCTCGGATTTCCGCGCCAAGCTGCGCGAGCACTTCGAGGTGGACCGCCACTTCGTCGTGGTCGCCGCCCTGCGCGCGCTGGCCGACGAAGGCAAGGTGCCGGTCGCCAAGGTGGCCGAAGCCATCAAGAAGTACGGCATCAATCCGAACAAAGCCAACCCGCAATACGCCTGAGGGTAAAGAGACATGAGCAACATCGTGCAAATCAAGGTTCCCGACATCGGCGACTTCAAGGAAGTGGAAGTCATTGAAGTGCTGGTTGCCGTGGGCGACACGATCAAGGCGGAACAGAGCCTGATCACGGTCGAATCCGACAAGGCCTCGATGGAGATCCCGGCGTCGCAGGGCGGCGTCGTGAAGTCCATCGCCGTGAAGGTCGGCGACAAGGTCGCCGAAGGCGCGGTCGTGCTGGAAGTGGAAGCCGCCGACGCCGGCGCCGCCAAGGAAGAGGCTCCCAAGGCCGAGTCCAAGCCGGCTGCCAAGGAAGAACCCAAGCAGGCTGCCGCCGCTGCCCCCAAGGCCGAAGCGTCGGCCTCGGCCCCGGCCGCCTCCACGGGTCCGGTCGAGATCGAAGTGCCCGACATCGGCGACTTCAAGGAAGTGGAAGTCATCGAAGTCATGGTCGCCGTCGGCGACACCATCAAGGCCGAGCAGAGCCTGATCACCGTCGAGTCCGACAAGGCCTCGATGGAGATCCCGGCCTCGCAGGGCGGTGTGGTCAAGGAAGTGAAGGTCAAGGTCGGCGACAAGGTCGCCAAGGGTTCGGTCGTGGTGGTGGTGGAAGGCGGCGCGCAGCAAGGCGCGGCGCCCGCAGCCAAGGCCGAAGCCGCGCCGGCTGCCAAGTCGGAAGCCAAGACCGAAGCCAAGACCGAAGCCGCGCCCGCCGCTGCGCCTGCCTCGCGCCCGGCGCCTGCCGCCGCGCTGGAAGACGCCAACCTCAAGCCCGGCCAGTTGCCCCACGCCTCGCCGTCCGTGCGCAAGTTCGCGCGCGAACTGGGCGTGAACCTTTCCAAGGTGAAGGGCACGGGTCCCAAGGAACGCATCACCGCCGACGACGTCCGCGGGTTCGTCAAGCAGGCCCTGTCCGCGGCTCCGGCGGCTGCCGCCGCTGGCGGCTCGGCCGATGGCGCCGCGCTGGGCCTCCTGCCGTGGCCGAAGGTCGACTTCACCAAGTTCGGCCCCATCGAAGCCAAGCCGCTGTCGCGCATCAAGAAGATCTCGGGCGCCAACCTGCACCGCAACTGGGTCATGATCCCGCACGTCACCAACAACGACGAAGCGGACATCACCGACCTGGAAGCGCTGCGCGTCACGCTGAACAAGGAAAACGAGAAGTCGGGCATCAAGGTCACGATGCTGGCCTTCCTGATCAAGGCCGTGGTCGCGGCCCTGAAGAAGTTCCCCGAGTTCAATGCGTCCCTGGACGGCGACAACCTGGTGCTCAAGCAGTACTACCACATCGGTTTTGCGGCCGACACGCCCAACGGGCTGGTGGTGCCGGTGATCCGCGATGCCGACAAGAAGGGCATCCTGCAGATCGCCCAGGAAATGACCGACCTGTCCAAGAAGGCCCGCGACGGCAAGATCTCGCCCGCCGAAATGCAGGGCGGCTGCTTCTCGATCTCGTCGCTGGGCGGCATCGGCGGCACCTCGTTCACGCCCATCATCAACGCGCCTGAAGTCGCCATCCTGGGCGTGTCGCGTTCCGCGCACAAGCCCGTGTGGGACGGCAAGCAGTTCGTGCCGCGCCTGATGGTGCCGCTGTCGCTGTCCTACGACCACCGCGTCATCGACGGCGCCTCGGCTGCCCGCTTCAACGCCTATCTGGGCGCCTTGCTGGCCGACTTCCGCCGCATCGCGCTGTAAACGGGGAGCCCTATGAGCAATACCGTTCAAATCAAAGTGCCGGACATCGGCGACTTCAAGGAAGTGGAAGTCATCGAGGTGCTGGTGGCCGTGGGCGACACGATCAAGGCCGAACAAAGCCTGATCACCGTGGAATCCGACAAGGCCTCGATGGAAATCCCCGCGTCGCAGGGCGGCGTGGTGAAGTCCATCGCCGTGAAGGTCGGCGACAAGGTTGCCGAAGGCGCCGTCGTGCTGGAAGTGGAAGGCGCCGGCGCCGCCAAGGAAGAAGCCCCGAAGGCGGATGCCAAGTCCGACTCCAAGGCGGCCGCAAAGGACGCTTCCAAGTCTGAAGCGCCCGCCGCCAAGGCTGCCGCCCCTGCCGCCGCCACCTACAGCGGCTCGGCCGACGCCGAATACGACATGCTGGTCCTGGGCGCGGGCCCCGGCGGCTACTCCGCCGCCTTCCGCGCCGCCGACCTGGGCCTGTCCGTGGTCCTGGTCGAACGCTACAGCACGCTGGGCGGCGTCTGCCTGAACGTGGGCTGCATCCCGTCCAAGGCGCTGCTGCACAACGCCGCCATCATCGACGAAGCCCGCGAACTGGCCGCCCACGGCATCAGCTTCGGCGAGCCCAAGATCGACCTGGACAAGCTGCGCGGCTACAAGGACAGCGTGGTCGCCAAGCTGACCGGCGGCCTCGCGGGCATGGCCAAGGCGCGCAAGGTCACCGTGGTCACCGGCGTGGGCGAATTCGCCGACGCCAATCACCTGACCGTCAAGTCCGCCGACGGCAAGACCCAGACCCTGCGCTTCAAGCAGGCCATCATCGCCGCTGGCAGCCAGTCGGTGAAGCTGCCGTTCCTGCCCGAAGACGACCGCATCGTCGACTCCACCGGCGCGCTGCTGCTGCGTGAAGTGCCCAAGAAGATGCTCATCATCGGCGGCGGCATCATCGGCCTGGAAATGGGCACGGTGTACTCCACGCTGGGCGCGCGCCTGGACGTGGTGGAAATGCTGGACGGCCTGATGCAGGGCGCCGACCGCGACCTGGTCAAGGTGTGGCAGAAGAAGAACGCCTACCGCTTCGACAACATCATGTTGAAGACCAAGACCGTGGGCGCCGAAGCCAAGAAGGACGGCATCTACGTCTCCTTCGAAGGCGAGGGCGCGCCCAAGGAACCGCAGCGCTACGACCTGGTCCTGCAGGCCGTGGGCCGCAGCCCCAACGGCAAGAAGATCGGCGCCGACAAGGCGGGCATCGCCGTCACCGACCGCGGTTTCATCGAGGTCGACCGCCAGATGCGCACCAACGTGCCGCACATCTACGCCATCGGCGACATCGTCGGCCAACCCATGCTGGCCCACAAGGCCGTGCATGAAGGCCACGTCGCCGCCGAAGCCGCCGCGGGCCAGAAGTCCTTCTTCGACGCGCGCGTCATTCCGTCGGTGGCCTACACCGATCCGGAAGTGGCGTGGGTCGGCCTGACCGAAGACGAAGCCAAGAAGCAAGGCATCAAGATCGAGAAGGGCGTCTTCCCGTGGGCCGCCTCCGGCCGCGCCATCGCCAACGGCCGCGACGAAGGCTTCACCAAGCTCATCTTCGACGCCGAAACGCATCGCATCCTGGGCGGCAGCATCGTGGGCACCCACGCG
Source organism: Achromobacter sp. NFACC18-2 (assembly GCF_900108985.1). Taxonomy (NCBI): domain Bacteria; kingdom Pseudomonadati; phylum Pseudomonadota; class Betaproteobacteria; order Burkholderiales; family Alcaligenaceae; genus Achromobacter; species Achromobacter sp. NFACC18-2. Next base: position 150,717 of record NZ_FNYM01000015.1, read on the forward strand.
GGCGACCTGATCAGCGAGCTGGCCCTGGCCGTGGAAATGGGCGCCGACGTCGTCGACATCGCCAAGACCATCCACCCGCACCCGACCCTGGGCGAATCGGTGGGCATGGCCGCGGAAGTCGCCGAAGGCGTCTGCACGGATTTGCCGCCGATGAAAAAGAAGTAACGTGCCACAGTGACGCGCCGCGGCTTGCCGCGACCGCCACCCGAAAAGCGCCGGCCCTTGCGAGGGCGCGGCGCTTTTTTTATTGGGACGATTTCATGCGGCGATCCGACGGTACGAGGCGGGCGAAAACCGCAGGGCAAGCGTCAACAGGACAATGGCGCCGCCAAGCATCACGACCCAGGCCTGGCTCAGGCTGGAAAACCGGTCGCGCAGCACGCCCGCCAGCAGCGGCATGAAACTCGCGATCACATAGCCCCCGCCCTGCACAAACGCCGCCAGCATCCCGGCCTGGGCCGGATCGTCCACATGGTCCATCGCCACGATCAGCGACAGCGGAAAGAGCGCGCCGATGCCCACGCCCAATAGCAGGCAGGCAAGCAGCGCCAGTTTGAGCGGGGCAAGGATCAGGCACACCAGCCCGCAGATCAGGATGACGAGGACCGCCGCAAGCGGTGTGCGGCGATCGGGAAACCTGCCGATCCAGGCCGAGACGGCAAGGCCGGCCATGACTTCCGCCAACGTCAGGCCGCCCAGCAGAAAGCCTGCGGCGGAAGGCGCCCAACCCAGACTGGTGTAGAACGGCGGCAACCACGCCAACACCAGCGTGTAGGCGCCGGTGCCGATGCCGAAAAACAGCATCAGCTCCCACGCCCGCAAGTTGCGCCAGAAACTGTGCGGCGCCGGGCGCGAAGCGGGCAGGCGTTGCGATGCGCGGCGGGCCGACTGGCCGCGCGCCGCGTTCAGCCACAGGGGCAGCGCCACCACCGCGGGCAGGCTCCAGAATGCCAACGCGGCTTGCCAGCCCATCTGGCCGGCCAGCCCAGCGGCGCCCGCCGCCGCGATGGCCGCGCCCGCCATGATGCCGGTCGTGTAAAGCCCGAAAACCCGTCCCACCTCATGCGCGAAATGGCGCTTGATGAAGGCCGGAAGCAAGGTCTGCACCAACGCAATGCCCACGCCCGCCACCGCTGCCGTCAGCAACAGCCCATAGGTGTCCACCGCCACGTACCGGGCCAGGCAGGCGAGGGCCACCAGTGCAAGTCCCAGGCCGATTCCGCCGCGTTCGCTCAACCGGCCGGTGACGTGCCGCCCGGCCAGCGCGCAAAGGCCCATCACGAACACGGGCAAGGTGGTCAGCAGGCTGGCCTGCGTGTGGGTCGCGCCCGTGGCCGCCTGGATCATGTCCAGCAGCGGCCCGATCGCCGCCAGGGCGGGACGCAGATTCAGCGCCACCGCCACAATGGCGACGACGACCAGCAGGGGGCGAACCGGCAGGCTCCGCATAAACTATCTCGACATAAAGTTATTTGATATCGAAGTATATAGATGGGGTTGCATGTCCGGCAACGGGATATCATTGCTTCCATCCCAAATAGCTTCATATAAAGGCAACCATGAAAGACCGCGCAAGGCGTGCCCGGGAAGAATGGCAGCGCGAACGGCCAGACATCGACGCCAACGTGATGGCGTTGGTGGGACGCCTGCTGGAAGCCACGCACCTGCTGGAGCGCCACTGGTTCCTGCCGCTGGCCGCGCAGTTCGAGCTGCATCAAGGCGAGTTCGACGTCATCGCCACGCTGCGGCGCTCGGGCCACCCCTATGCCATGACACCCACCGAGCTGCATGAAGGCTTGATGCTGTCGTCAGGCGCGATGACCAGCCGGCTCGACCGGCTCGAGCGCAAGGGACTCATCGAACGCGTGCCTTCCCCCAACGACCGGCGCAGCACCCTGGTACGGCTGACGCCGGCCGGCCTGGCGCTCATCGACAAGGTGCTGCCGCTGCACGTCGCGAACGAGCAGCAGGCGCTGTCGTCCTTGACGCAGAAGGAGCAGGGGCAACTGGATGCGCTGCTGGCCAAACTGATCGTGGGGTTGGCGGCAAAACCGGCGGATTGACGGGGGGCGGCGCGTGGAGGCGGGGGTGGGGGTGGGTGCGAGTCGAGGCATCGGCAGGACGTCCGGGCACCACCAGCCGGACATAAAAAAGCCGCCCCATGCGGGCGGCTGATCTTCAATCCGGGACTACGCGGCATGGCGCCGCGCGATGCGGGTTCAGGCGTGCGTATTGATGCGCGAACCCAGCTTGCCGTCGATCGCCAGGACCGGCAGCGATTGCATCAAGGTCGCCACCGAATCGGCCTGCGCATTGATTGCCTTCTTCGTTACGCTGGCCTGAACCTCCATCATGAGGTTCGCGTCGCGCAGGGCCAAGGCGGAATTGACGGTGTTGTTGACGGAAGCATCCATGGTCTAGGTGTCCTGGTGATGTGAGGCCGATTCATTGGCCGAAGCAAGTGGCATTATGCGGCACGCCCTTGGAATGATGCAAAACATTTCGCAATGATTGCGGGCCGCGGTGCATTGTGGCGCGGGTTCGTGGCTGGCATGTGACAGGGGCGGCCCGATGCATCAAGGCTGCGCCGGGCATTCCTTCACGACGCCCCAGCCGTTGTTGGCCTCGCAATACTGCTTGCGGGCCGTCCACGCGCAGTCGGGACGCTCGAAAAATCCGAGTTCCGCGCAACGCGCCAACTCGCCGTCGAGCGCCACAACCCAGGCCATCGGGTCGGGGGCGGGGATTTCGGTGATGCGCAGGGTGGGGTGCGGGGCCGAAGGAGCGTGCGGCGATTCGGCGGTGGCCGGCCGGTCCTGCGCGGCAGAAGCCGCAGGCTCTGGCGCAGGGGAAGCACTGTCCGTGGTGTCCGGCGTGGCAGGAGCATGCTCCACTGCCGGGGCGGAGGGGGAAGTGTCGGCCGCCGGCGATGCGGTTCGGGACGGCTCGTCCTGTCTCGCGCCATCGGGCGTCGCGTCCGCGCCCTTGCTGCCCACATCCGGCTCCGGGGGCATGGGCTGCGGCGGCGGCGCCAGCGGCACGCGCACCGGGCTGGCGGCGGTCGCGCCCGAGTTCGGGGTGCTGGGCGAATTCCATGACACCACGAGCAGCACCAGGGCGGCATAGATGGCCAGCGTATAGAGCACGGTCAACGTCGCGCACCCAACACGGCGGCGCGTCATGGGTTCGGCCTCATCGCGTCCGAGCAGACTGCGCCACCCGACCAGCGCCGCGCCCGGTGCCGAAATCAGCCACCAGCACAGCCGCTTGAACCAGCCGGGCTCCTGCCGGGGCAGCGAGGCATGCACCTGGGCGGCCAGCAGCTCGCGCAAGGCGCGGTTTTCTTCGCGCAGACGCCGGGTCTGCGAGTCCGCGGGCCCCTGGTCATCGTGATCCGGAGTGCTGTCGTGCTGCGTAGCGAGTGGATCGGGAGGCGTGGCGGTCATGTCGTGAAAAATATAGATACAAACGTGCGGAGGTAATTATGAAGTAAGTCCGCAGTCGGGAACCGGCGAATAGGCAGGGAAAAGGTGGGATTGGTCGGGATTGACGGCGCGCCTGGCGTTCCCAAATCGGTGCGGAAATAGTTGAATTGCCATGTTGCGTGGCCAACGTACATGTCTCGTGCCAGAGGCCGCAGAATCGTCGTATAGCAAGGCAGCCGAGCCTGGACGCTCTGAGCGACATGGCGCGGGGAGGGAGAAGGTACGTAAGCTATTGCACGGAAAGCGGCGAAACTGCGCCGCAATCGTGTAATAGCTTCGCCCTCCGTGCTGTACGCCAGCTATCGGACTCGCTTGAGGAAACCGTCCTGCGCCACCGTGATTTGCAGCTTATGCTGCATGGTGAAGTCCTGCTCGAACTGCGGATTATGGGGCAGCCACGCCTGCACGGCTGTCTTTGGACTATTGCCCTTGCCCCACGGTCGGTGAGCGCACAGTTCCGGCGGCATGTCTTCAACGACGGTGTCAAACACGACGCAGTAGCTGCCAGGCGTTGTCAGGGGAGCGTAGGCCTCTAGTTCCGCCAAGACGTGATCATGGGTGTGATTGGAGTCCAGGCATACGAGCACACGCTTGGCATCGCCCACTAGGTGACGGACCTGATTCACGACGTCCGCCGATATGCTGGACCCTTGGACCATTTTGATGAGATGGCTCATGGGATGCGCCTCGATCGCCTGCCGATTGTGTGCCCGGATATCGATATCCACACCGATGACTCGACGGTTCGATTTTCCTGGCAGCAATGCTGTCTGGTTCACCTGGGCGTCGCAGTAATCCAGCATCGCAAGCATCGACGCGCTCAGGACCAGCGAGCCGCCGTGCGCAATCCCCGTTTCCACGATCACATCAGGTCGAGTCGCCCAGATGATTTCCTGCATCGCCTGGATGTCTTGCGGATACTGGATGATGGGGCGCCCGAGCCACTGGAAGTTATAGGTATAGGCCCCAGACGTGCCGGCCTTGATCATCCATGCAAGCGTGTCAGCGGCCAATGCCTTGTCTTCGCCCAGGCGTTGGATATTGGCTTGTACTTCATTCTTGAACTGTGTAATCGCGTCCATGGTCTTGATTCTCTAGGTCTGGATGATTCTGACGCTGTCGACTCTTCCGCCGATCTGCGCGCCTTTGTAAAGGTTCTCGTAGCAAAACGGCTCGAAGCCCGCGGCTTTCATGGCGTTGGCGGTCCGGTCGATGTCATAGGGCACCCGGTGCAGCATGACATGACCAGCATCAAGCGTCGCATAGGCAGCCCGACTGTCGCCGTCGCGAGGTTGGCCCGTGGAACCTGGGTTGCAATAGCGTTGTTCGCCAAATTCGGCGAGTACCTGCACGTGGGTATGTCCGGAAAACATCAGGCTCACATCGGCCGGTATCTTGTCGCGGGATATCGTGTACAGATACTGGTCGCGTGGGTCTTCCGGCCCACCGTGCACGAACAGGCAGTCTCCTTCGCGGATGAACTCGTGCGAGCCTTTCAGCCAGTCGATCTGGTCCGCGCGCAGTATCCCTTTCTGGTAGTCGATGATCTGTGTGACCACGCGAGAGCGGGGACAGTTCTGATCAAGCGTGATGTAGCTGTCGTGGTTTCCCAAGACGTTGGGTGCGCCCAGTTCGCGCAGTAGGTCGATGCATTCGCCAGGCTGCGAGCAATAGCCGGCGACGTCGCCCAGCGAGATGAATCGCGAGCAGCCGCGCGCCTTCGCATCGGCAACCACCGCCTCCAGCGCGGGAAGATTGCCATGGATGTCAGAGAGTATGGCCAGCATGGGTGACAAAGTCCTCGGTATAACGCCAAGCCTTGCCCACGCCGGTGCGCGGTTCGTCTGGCCGAATGCCCAGCAAATACAGTTGAATGGCCATCTCGGCCTCGTTGAAGCCAAAGGCTGTGCGCAGCGAATTGCTGCTCGAAAAGCGCGGGTTGATTTCCAGCAGGTAGGGTGTTTCGCCTTCGACGCGAAATTGGAAATTCGTCGGACCCTGCGGCTGGAAATGCCGGCACAACCTTTCGGTCGCGGCTTCGATGACAGCGTGCTCGCGCAATGCTTCAGCTACAAGCGTATTGCCAGCGCCAGACAAGCGCCGCCGAAAAATAAGGGGCGACAGGGAGCTCCCATCTCCCAAGCCGAAGACGCCGACCGTATATTCTTCACTGGCGCTTCCGACTATGCGTTGCAGCATCCACGGCACGATGGTCTTCTGCCGCCAATAATTGAAGTCGGCCTCATCTTCGAGCAGGACGATCCCGCGCGATCCATTGCCACGGCGGGGTTTAAGCAGCAACGGCGCCGGACCCAATTCTTTGAGTGCCTGCGGCCAGGAACTCGGGAGAGCCGATGGAATCCCCGGGTATCCGATGGAGAGCAGTTCCTGGCCAAAATCCCATTTGTCTGCCGTTTTCTGAATCAACTCGGCGGAGTTGAGTGCCAATTTGACGTTCAGCCCTGAAAAAAACTCGCGGTGGGCGTCCAGGAAGGTCATGTCCAGTTCGAGACCCGGCATGATTAGGTCAATGCCATGTGTTTGGACGATGCGAGCCCAATAATCCAGATAAGCCTGGCTGTCCTCGGATGCACCCGGCTTCTGTTCGAAGGCATCGCAAAAGTGGGGGCCGGGCGAGTCCGCACTCCGATCTATGCCGATGATCCGCGGCGCATACCGGCTTTGTCTCAGGCTTTTTACGATGCCTTGACCGATGATCGCGCCCACCCCGGTGACGGCAACCGTCAAACCGCGCGCAGGGTGGCCTGACGGTTGCGAGGAGCCGATGGCTTTCGTGTTCATTTCACTTCCAGTTCCATCAGCAGCGCTACACACAAATCCGGAAAGTCGACCCCCACCTTCAGCATGGCGTGCAGGTTGGCATCAAAATCCGGCAACGTCTTGAGGACATTCAACGGCAACGGCTTAAGGTAAATTCCCTCTTCGTGTGTAATGCGGTAACCCGCATGGCGCACGGCCGCTCCAAGAGTTTCCCTGCAGTACTGTCGTTGATGGCCAAGTGCGACATCGTTGGCATTCAGGCTGTAGATATCGTCGATAAGTCCCAGTTCCAACCCAAGTCGGCGGTTCATCGACTTCGCGTTGGGCACGGCCACGTACACCCGACCGCCAGGTTCAAGGAAGTCTCGATAACGACGCAGGATCAAGTCGGGGTCGTCGACGTGTTCCAGAATGAACCCCATGACAATGATGTCGAATCGACGGTCAGGAACAAAATCCTCAAAGAACGCTTCGACGATCTGTCCTTGAAAATCGGGCGTGTTTTGTTGGAATTGCTCGATCACCACGCTCGCGCCGTCGACGATGATGTGATTGTCGGACGCCTTTGCGAAAATGCGGGAGGTGTACCCATGACCAAGCCCCAACTCCAACAGGGAGCGGGCCCGGCCAAATCGATCAATGATTCTGTGGGGATACCAGTTGAGAATCAGATTGTTCTCAATTTCCGTCGCGCCATTCGGCCTGTACTCGGAAGATACAGCGTTCAAGTCGTTTTTCATTTTTTGCCGGGCATGCGTGCGGCGCGGTCCAGAAATTCGCGCCAAGGGCAGGTTTGTGAACCGATTTCCGCGGCTCCCGAGGGACCCCGGTTTGCGATCAGGTCCAGCGCGCTGACATAGGGTGTGAATTCACCATGGAGCTGCGGATAAGGGTTGAGCGCGTAGTCCATGTAAAAGACCGAGACACCGATCTCCTCGAACGCTTCGTGGTCGAGATAGTTTCGTGCGCCGTGTCCAGTCACGTATTTACTTACGTCCAAAGCATTGCATAGCTCAATCAGCCGCTGCGTACTTGTGCCAGGTATGTTCAGCGCCGAAGACTTCAGGATGCGCGTGTTCTCCCCTAGGCCAGGGAAATACCGAATCAGTGCTTCCATTGAAGCCTGCGTCAGATCGGCAAGTGTCTTGTTGGGAAGCGAGAAAACGCTGTCGACGACGTCGAGCATGTCGCGCTTGAAAGGAGCCGCGGCGTAGGCCTGCTTTAACTGTTCAATGTGGCTGCGCTGCCAATTGGCGGTCTTATCGAGTAGTACTTCATTGATGTTTTGACCGAGCTTCTGTCCCGGCAATGGAACCGTCAACCACCGTATACCCTGCTGCGTCTTTATCTGCACTCGATTGCAGAATCCTCCGCGCGAGAACTGCACGTCGTCGTAATGCACAAAGATGTCGCTGCATCGGACCTGCTCGAGCATCCCAATCCAAGGAAAGTACATGGGTTGGGAAACCACAAGGCAAGTCTGCAATTTATGCTGGCCGGTGTCCACAACGGGCCTCCCGATGAATCCGCCGCACCGTCGCCGCGACGCGCTCGATGTCTTCTGCCGTCATATCGTGATAGCTCGGCAGATTAATGGCGCGCTGGGGGATGTCGTACGCAAGCACATTACGCGGGCAAGGTTCGAACATGGGCAGGCTGGATAGCGGATGGAAGAATACCCGTGCGTCGATGCCTTCCGGATTCAGGGCAGCCTGGAGGTGTTCACGCGTGATGCCAAGCTCGCGTCCGAAGACCGCAGTCGGCATCCAGTAACCGTTGCGAACACCCTCAGGTTCCGGATTCATTGTCACGTCCGACAGCCCGCCCAGTGCGGCCTGGTATGCGTCGAAGACGCGCCTTTTCCCGGCGATCAGTTCGTCGATGCGTTCTAGTTGTGCGCATCCGATCGCCGCCTGGATGTTCGACATCTTGTATTTGAAGCCCAGAAGATCAGGCCAGAACTGCTTGGATTGCCTGGCGTGCCGTCCATGGTTCGACAGCGTGACCGCTGTCTCATAGAGCGTCGGGTCGTTGGTGACGAGCATGCCGCCCTCTCCCGTGGTTAGCGTTTTCGTTCCGTGGAACGAAAAGGCGCCAAACACGCCCATGCTGCCCGCCCGTCTGTCGCGGTAAGCTGAGCCGATGGCTTCGGCCGCGTCTTCGATGACGGGGATGCCGTAACGCTCGCCGATGGCAAGCAACCGGTCCATGTCGCAGAGATTGCCGTAAAGGTGGACAGCCAGGATGGCTTTCGTTCGCGGTGTGATCGCTGCTTCGACCCGGGCGGGGTCGATGCACCACGAATCAGGCAGGATGTCGACGAAGACGGGCTTGGCGCCTAAATGGACGATCGGCGCGGCGCTGGCGATCCAATTGGTGTCCGCCATGATGACTTCATCGCCCGGGCCGATGCCCAGCGCCGCCATGCCGATGTGCAGCGCGCCGGTGCAACTGGACGTGGCAATGGCGTACTGCGTCCCGATGTGTGTCTTGAAACCCTGTTCGAAGCGGCCCAGATATTCATAACAGCGCTCGCCCCACCCATTGCGGGCTGCGTCGGCCGCGTATTCGACCTCAAGGTCAGTGATCGACGGCTTGGTGTAATGGATGCGTGCGTTCATCGTACTTCCAGGGAAGGTACCGCCGTCACGAACTTGCCACCCCACTCTCGGATATAGGCATTCTGGTTGACGATTTCTTCAACGATGTTCCATGGGAACACAACCACGTAATCGGGACGCGCCTGCCTCAGCGCTGTCGGCGCGAGAATGGGAATGCGGCTGCCCGGCAGAAATTTTCCTTGCTTGTATGCGGCGGCGTCGCACACGAAGGGCAGCAGATCCGGCTTGATGCCGGCATAGTTGAGCAGCGTATTGCCCTTGGCCGCCGCGCCGTAGGCGGCGACGACCTTTCCCGCTCGCTTCTGCTCGATCAGGAATTGAATGAAATTGTCCTTGATCTGGTCGACGCGCGATTGGAAATTCAGATAGGCCTGAGGATCCTGCAATCCGCCTTGTGCCTCTACCTGTAGGATTTGGGCTACCGCCTCGCTGTCCGTGCGCCGATCATCGGCATGGCATCCATATACGCGCAGGCTTCCGCCATGGGTCGGAATTTCTTCCACGTCCGTGATGCGCAGCCCGCAGGCCGAAAAAATTCGGCCGACGGTATAGAGTGACAGGTACGAGTAGTGCTCGTGATAGATGGTATCGAACTGCGATTGATCAAGCAGGCGAAGCAAGTGCGGAAACTCGAGGGTGAGGGTTCCTCCCGGTTTCAGCGCGGCTTTCATGCCCAGCGTGAAGTCGTTGATGTCGGGAACATGCGCGTAAACGTTGTTTCCCACGATCAGGTCGGCCTGTCGGCCTTCAGTACGAAGGCGCTTGCCCATTTCGTGGCCGAAGAATTCGCGCAGGACCGATATGCCCAACGCCTCGGCGGCGTCGGCGGTGCTGGCGGTTGGCTCGATGCCAAGGCACGGAATGCCGGCGGCCACGAAATTCTTCAACAGGTAGCCGTCATTGGAAGCCAGTTCGATCACGAGGCTTTGATCGTTCAGGTTGAATCGCTGTATCGCCATGTCGCTATAGCTGGCGGCATGGGAAAGCCAGCTTGCGGAAGTCGACGAAAAGTACGCGTAGTCTTTGGTGAACAGCGCGTCCGCCTGCGTATAGTCTTCGGTTTGCACGAGCCAGCACATATGGCAGACCCGGACCTTGAGCGGATAGTGGGTCTCTGGTTTGGTCAGATCCTGCTCGGTCACGTAGGCGTTGGACGGCGGCGCTGTTCCCAGATCCACGAACGTCTGCTGCAAAGGGGTGGCGCAATGGCGGCACTTCATACTTGAATTCCTGCGAAATCGTCTGGGAGCAGGGGGTGCGACCTGTCCCTGGAAGAAAGCTCGATTGGCTCGAGGGGCCACCTGATGGCCAACGTCGGATCATCGTGCCGCAGACCGCCTTCTGCCAAAGGGGTATAGAAAGCGGTGTGCAGATATATCAGCTCGCTGTCCGGTTCGAGCGCCTGGAATCCATGGGCACACCCTTCCGGAATGACGAGCATGCGGGCGGATTCCATGTCAAGCTCTTGGGCATGCCATTTCAGAAACGTGGCAGAGCCCGCGCGCAAATCCACCACGACATCCCACACCCGGCCCCGGATGCAGCGCACGAGCTTCATCTCTGCATACGGCGGGCGCTGGAAGTGCATTCCTCTAACCGCGCCGGCGCGGGTCGTCCGCGAATGATTGATCTGGACGATCTGTCGCGAGCCCATGAGCTCGGCCAGGCTTTGCGCGCAGTAAACACGCGTGAAAGCGCCGCGCGAATCCGCGTGCGTGCGGGTTTCGACGACGAATGCGCCCGCGATGGGGGTAGGGATGACGTTCACGCCTGCACCCAACGGCAGCCGGCACGCGCCGCCTGCTCGACGTATTGCCGCAATTGCGCGGGCGTGCTCGCCGAACCGGTTTCATGGTGGCGACGGTACCAATCGGCCGTCATCGCGAGGGCGTCATCGAGCCGCAGTGCCGGCCGCCATCCCAGGGATTGGCGCGCCTTGGCGCACTCCAGCAAGAGCAGACCTGCCTCATGAGGGCCGGACGACGGCTGGGCATTCCAGGCCAGGTCCGGCCAGTGGTGACTCAGCCTGCCAAGCAACTCGGCTACGCTGCGGTTGTCTTCGGCCGCCGGCCCGAAGTTCCAGCTTCCCGAGAAGGCGCGATCGCCATCCAATAGCCGCTGGCCCAGCATCAGGTAGCCGGACAGGCAATCCAGCACGTGCTGCCAGGGTCGGGTGGCGGCAGGGGAGCGGACGTCGAGCGCGCGGCCGTCGTACACTGCCCTGACCAGGTCAGGCACCAGCCGGTCCCGAGCCCAGTCACCGCCACCGATGACGTTGCCCGCGCGAGCGCTGGCAACCAGCACTGGCGTGCCGGCGTTCCAGAACGATTTGCGATAACTGTCTACCAGGATCTCGCAGGCGGCCTTGGATGCGCTATAGGGGTCATGCCCTCCCAGCGCGTCGTTCTCACGGTATCCCCAGTGCCATTCCTGGTTGGCATAAACCTTGTCGGTAGTGATGATTACGACTGCCCGCACGCTGGGGATGTTACGGCAGGCCTCGAGCACATTTGCCGTGCCCATCACGTTGGTGGACCAACTATTCAGTGGGTCGCCATACGACTCGCGGACGAGGGTCTGTGCGGCCAAATGGAAAACAATCTCCGGCTGGGCCTGCGCCATGGCGTCGGCCACCGTTTGAACGTTGCGGATGTCGCCTCGCAGATCGGTCGTCCGCGTATGCAGGAGGTCCCAGTGGTTCATCGTCCCGGCGGGCGCGAGCGACAGACCGGTAACACGGGCCTGCAACTGGTCGAGCCACGCCGCCAGCCAGCTTCCCTTAAAGCCGGTATGCCCGGAAAGGAAGACGCGTGTGCCTTCGTAAGCGCCGCCGAATAGGGTCAGGCCCATTTTTTCCATGGAGGGTTTCCTTGGGCCCACAGCTGTTCAAGCTGATTCTTGTCCCGCATGGTGTCCATGGGTTGCCAAAAGCCCAGATGTTCGTACGCCTGCAACTCGCCCTGCCGGCTGAGCGTTTCCAGGGGAACGCCCTCCCACGGGCTGTCGTCGCTTTCGATCAGCGACAGCACGCTGGGCGACAACACGAAGAAGCCGCCATTGATCAGACCGCCGTCTCCACGCGGCTTTTCAGTGAATCCGGTTACCGTGTCGCCTTCGCGGCGCAGAGCGCCATAACGGCCCGGAGGCTGAACCGCCGTAACCGTTGCGGCTTTGCCGTGGCTGCGGTGAAAGGCGATCAGCTTGCCGATGTCGATGTCGGAAACCCCGTCGCCATACGTAAAGCAAAACGCCTCTTCTTCCTTGACATAGTTGGCGACGCGCTTCAAACGACCACCGGTCATCGTGTTTTCGCCCGTGTCGACGAGCGTTACCCGCCAGGGCTCGGCTTTGCGCTGATGCACTTCCATGCGATTGTCCGCCATGTCGAACGTCACGTCGGACATGTGCAGGAAGTAGTTGGCGAAGTACTCCTTGATCATGTAGCCCTTGTAGCCGCAGCAGATCACGAAATCATTCACGCCGTAGGCGGAATAGGTCTTCATGATGTGCCAAAGGATCGGGCGTCCGCCGATTTCGATCATGGGCTTGGGGCGAGCTTGGGACTCTTCCGATATCCGCGTCCCCAGTCCGCCGGCGAGAATGATGGCTTTCATGCTTGGGTCTCACACCATTGAGTAAACATTTTCCTGAGATCAGTCTCAAACCGTCGGGTGAAGCCGACCTCGTCCATTAGGGCGCTGTTTCGCATGTCCTGCCGAAGGTTCCTGCGGATTTCTGCTAATGCCGACAGGTCGGTTGCCAGCGAAACCGCCTTCTCAACGTATTCGTCTTCGGTTTCGCATATCCATTCCGGATGGCCGATCGTGCTGAGAATCGAGCTGCCCACACGTCCGACGCTCGGGCGATCCGCCAGCGAGACAAACGGCACACCCATCTGGATAAACTCCACGAGCGTGACGCCCGAGTTGTGGGGAAAGCAATCCAGGCCGATGTCGATGCTCCTGAGCACATCCCACGGGGGGCTGTTGAAGCCGATCAGGAGTCTGTTGCGACTGACCCCTTGCGCCTCGAATCGCGCCGCAAGCGCATCGGCCATGGCCGCGTCGCGGTAGCTGCCGCTGTTCACGACCAAGCGGGCAGTAGGCAACCGTCGCAGGATCGCGGCCCACGTTCGAATGGTGCGATGGTTGATCCGGATGGCGCGGGACAGGGTGCCAAAGGTGACGCCCTCAGCCGAAAGCGCGGGAAGTTCGTTGACCTCGCCCATGGCTTCGCCGGGCCGGTAGGGGCAACCGGGCTTCAGGCGCCAAATCTTTTCTGAGAAAAGGTGCTCGGAACCCTCGGGGGCCATCACATCGTCCATGACGATGTAGTCGATTGCCGAGAGGCCCGTCGTGTAGCCGTAACCCATCCATGTCAGCGACACGGGCGCCGGTTTTCTTGCGAAAACGCTCAGCTTGTTGCCTTGAGTATGACCGGCCAGATCTATCAGAATGTCGATCCCGTCCGCACGGATTCTTTCCGCAAGCTCAGCGTCCGTTAACTTCAGGGTGGGAACCCAGTGGTCGAAGTAGGTTCGCAGGCGCGTCGTGACTTCGTCTTCGGTGTCCAGCTCCGCGTAAGCCGTCAGTTCGAATGCCTGCCGGTCATGGTGAATGAGAACAGGTTCTAGGAAGTTGTTGCCGGAATGCTTGCGAAAGTCCGGGGAGACGTAACCTATCCTCAGCCGTCGATCTGCAACCTTCGGGTTCTTGTGTTCCCGCCAGGTTTTCCGTAGTGGCACGCACACGTCACGGTCATAAGTTTGGTAAGCGGCGAAAATCTCCTCCGCGGTCTTGTCGACGGAGTAGTTCAACGCAAACATGCGGTTGTTGCGGGCTGTTATGTCCTGGGGGAACAGGACAAGGGCTTCCTGGAGCACCCGTTCAGCGGCGCTGGCGTCGCCGGCGTCGATCAGCGTCTTGGCCAGATTGATCCAAGCCTTGCGATGCATGGGATCCAACGAAATGGCGGTCCGGTTGCTCTCTTCGGCCTCTTTGTAACGCCGTTCTGTAGCCAATCCGCTTGCCAGGGCGGAGTGCGCTTCCGCGCTCGCCGGCGCCAACTCGATGGCACGGCGACCGGCGGCGATGGATTCGGCCGTGCGTCCCAGGCGCGCCATTGCCACTGCCAAAACGATGTAGCTCTGGGCGTCCGCTGGCGCGAGCTCGATCATCCGCATGGCGGGCAGGACTGCGTCGGGCACGCGTCCAGTGCTGAGAAGCGTAATAGCCAGGGCTTCCCACGCATCCCAGAACTTTGGCGCCGCCTTTGTCAGGCGTCGGGCTATCGGCTCCGCTTCCAAATAGGCCTGCCGCGTCATCAGCTCGTGCAATTGCTTGGCCTGGGGGATGATCGTGGGGCCGGGGTTAGGCTGGTGTCCACTTTGGGTCAGAAGCCCTGCTTGCAGATTCAGAAGCGCCTGCGCGGCGACATACATCCCGAAAACAGGCGCCTTACGCTCCGTGGCGACCAGCACACCATGCAGCAGGTCGAACCATGCCCTGGTCGACCCGTCAGCCAATCCATATCGCTTTATCAGCGCGAGCGTCGATGCCACTTCTCCCAGCTCCACCGGCGTGTCATTTAGCTTGGCCTGCTGGGGTGCAAGCCCGGCAGCGATGGTGCGCAGGATGGAAGCCTGAACGGCAGACGTGGTCACGCGGATCCTTTCGTGCCACAGATTGAATGTCGGCCAGGGCGCGGCGGTCTCGGCTTGCTTCTTCAGGTCGAGGCACGGCAGAAGGCGTAGCGGGGCGTCGCCGGCGCGCTCGTACGGGCTCGCATCCAGACAATAGTTCAGTAGATCCTCTTCAAGCAGGGTGCGCAGGCATTTTTCCAGCGCCTTGCGCCCCGTGGCGTCGTCCCACTGGTTCTTGTGCAGCAATACCGCCAGCAACGTGGTGTATGGCAGGGAGGCGGGCCACGCATGGGCCAGCAGGTCCACCACGTTGATCAAGTCGGGATCGACGGTGGTCAGGCCACGGTCCTGTCCATTGACATAGGTAACGCCGCGCTCTGGGCCGTTGCCAGCCAAGCGCGTCAGGCCGGCCGCGAAACGCAGGTGTTGCAGGCGGGTCAGATCGGGCTGAGCCAGGACGTCGCCGGCACGATCCTGGGACACCCAGAGGCATTGGCGGAAGGCCCGGCCCGTGGCAAAGTCCAGATATTGCTGACGAACGGTCGCGGGCTGCCCCATGGTGAGCAGGCTGTGATTGAGGGATACGCCTTGACCGAAATTGAGCGGTATCTCGCTCATGGGCCGGGCGTCGCCGACGTACGCCAGTCCGGCCGTGGATGCGCGCCCGGCCAGTTCGACGAAGTAGCACCCGGTATTGGCAAGGGGGTTTCGCTGGGCACCGGCATTTGCTGGACCTGCGTTCAAGGCCCTTTCAAAATGCGACGCCGCTGCTGAAAGCTGTGTCCGCTGCGGGTTGGAGGCAGACATGCCATTCTTGAACAGGGTTAACGCGGCCAGCGCGCTTTGCCGCAGTTCCTCGTCCGTCTGCGCGGCATGCCCATGAAGCATGATCGCGTCGCGGACGACATCCAGGCTCTTGGCGCCTGGATATACAGGACTGTCCAGATAGAGCAGCCCTTGTGGCGAAAGCAGCGTGGCGCACACGGCCAGTAGCTCTTGAGCACTGTCCGGCGGAAGGTAGCCGTACATGCCGCTGACAATTATGTAGTCGAACAGTCCCAGTTGAGTACCCAGGTCGCCCGGATTGCCGACGTACAGCGTCAGGTTCTTCAAACCCATGTCCTGCGCGACCGAGGCTCCCTGTGCGATAAGCGCTTCGGAGGCGTCGACGCCGACCGCCTGTGCTTCGGGGTAGGCCACGGCAAAGGGCAACAGGCCCTCGCCCGAGCCGCAACCCAAGGCCAGCACCCGAGCCCGATCTAGCGGAGCCGTTTCCACGCCATATAAGTGCGCTGTGCCGCGCAACCGGGTGGGCGAGAGGGAAGGGGCCAAAGGCTCCGGCTCTGCGACGGAAAGGCTGTGGGAAGAGACCAGATAGGACATATGGCGAGTCGGGGCAGGGCGAAATGGGATGATTCTGTGGCAAGAATTTTACGAATCGCCTCGGCGGTCCATTCGTAGAATCAGCATCGGAATTCGCCACCAGTTTGGGCAAAGCCTTCCTTTGGCCTGCCAAAAAGAAAAAACCCGCCGAAGCGGGTTTTGGAGGTATCCAGGACCGGTGCGAAGGACCGATCCTGGCTGCCGGGGGAAGCCAGGGCTTCCCCTGCCGTCTGTGCTGAATTAACGCAGCAGCGACAGAACGGTTTGCGGCACTTGGTTGGCTTGCGCCAGAACCGAGGTGCCAGCCTGTTGCAGGATCTGAGCCTTGGACATGTTCGACACTTCCGTGGCGTAGTCGGCGTCTTGAATGCGCGAACGAGCGTTGGAGAGGTTGTTGACCACGTTGTTCAGGTTGGCAATCGTCGATTCCAGACGGTTTTGCACGGCACCCAGTTCGCCGGTCAGCTTGTCCAGCTTCGTGAAGGCGGCGTCCAGCGTCTTCATCGGATCGGTGGTCTTCGTACCCGCGCTGGTGTCTTCCGTCGTCAGGTTGCCGGAGCTGTTGACCTTGGCTTCTTCGCCGATCTTGGGAGCGTAGTCGCCGGTGCCCGTGCCGCTCTTGACCGTGACCTTGCCCGTGTTGGGATCGACCGAGTAGTTGGTCGTGTAGGTGTCGGTCGTGGTGAACGTGCCCTTGTCGTCAACGTAGGTGTCGGTCGATTCGCCAGCGGTGAAGGAAATCGTCGCGCTGGTGATGCCGCTGCCGATCTTGATGGTGACGTCGTCGGCGGTGGCGTTGGCGTTCACGGCAGCCAGCAGAGCATCGCTGCTGATGGTGTTCGTGAAGGTCAGTTCGTCAGCGTTGCCGGTGCTGGCGTAAACCTTGCCGCCCAGGGAAACCGACGAGGAGCCAGCGGCGCCGGTGCCGTTGGCGGCAGCGGTGAACACGCTGTCCAGCGTGGCAGCGGTGCCGCCGGCGCTGTTGGTCGTCAGGTTGTTGTCGGTGTCCAGGTAGGCTTGTTGGCCGCCGATGGTGACCTTGCCAGTGGCATCGACTTCAAACGAGGCCGTGGCGTTGCCGGTGTTCGAGTACGTGCCGGTCAGGGTGCCGGTGGCGGGCTTGAGCGAGTTGGCCAGCGCGGTAACGGCGGCAGCGTCGGAAGCCGAGGTGTCGGTGAACGTGAAGTTCTTGTTGGCGGCGTCATACGTGTAGGTGATGCCCGAGGTGGCATCGCTAACGGTGTTGCCGTTTTCCAGCTTGCCGAACACTTGGTCGGCCTTCACGGCGGCGTGCGTCGTGGTGACTTGCCATTCGTTGGCGGCGACGGTCGTGCCACCAGCAGCCTGCAGGTCGGACACGGTGGCCGAACGGTTCTGGGTCACGCCCGAGCCGTTGACGTTGAAGCCGTCCAGACCCAGGGTCTTGACGCTGATTTCGGTCAGGTTCAGGGTGATGGTTTCGCCGTCGTTGGCGCCGACTTGCAGCGTCAGGGGCTTGGCCGAATCCGACAGAACCTTCACGCCGTTGAAGTCGGTTTGTTGCGAAATGCGGTCGATGTCCGACAGACGCTGGTTGATTTCGTCTTGCATCGAGTTCAGCTGTTCTTGCGAGTAGCTGCCGTTCGACGCTTGCACCGACAGTTCGCGAACGCGCTGCAGGTGGGTGTTGATTTCGGAGGCGGCGCCTTCCGTCGTCTGGGCCAGCGAGATACCGTCGTTGGCGTTACGAGCGGCTTGGGTCAGGCCCTTGACGTTCGCGGTGAAGCGGTTGGCAATGGCCATACCGGCGGCGTCGTCCTTGGCGCTGTTGATGCGCAGGCCCGACGACAGGCGCTCGATGGCGGTGCCCAGGGAGGATTGCGACTTGTTCAGGTTGTTCTGAGCAACGAGCGACAAGTAGTTGGTATTGATGACTGCAGCCATGTTGAGGCTCCCAAGAGAGAAAGGCTTCTTCAAACCGGGCAGCTAGGCCGCCCATCGTGTTAACGGGAGAATTCGCTTTCTTGCGTCTTCGAATTTCTCCGTTGCCAGGATTACGGCAGGCCAAAATCAATCTTTAGGCCTATTTCGCGAAAGTCGAACTTATTGTTGTGTCTGCCACTGCCTGGGGGGGGGGGCCGGGCTGGAAATGCTGCGGGCGCCTGAGGCGCCCGCATGTTGTAGATCTGCATCCATATGGAAACAGCAATCAAATAATCTGCGCGATCTGCCCCTCAACCGGCAACTCCTGCCAGGCCTGATCCTTCAACCTCGCCCGGATCCGCGCCGTTGCCTGCGACCGCAGCTGACAAACCCGCGCTTCGGTCACATTCATGATTGCCCCGATTTCCTTCAGATTCAGACCCTGCTCGTAACACAGCGACAGCAGCAGCTTTTCGCGGTCGGGCAGGGCGTCGATGGCGTGGACCAGGGCCTGGCGGAAGTCGCCGGCCAGCAGCGCGTCCAGCGGGTTGCCGCTCGCCGAGCCGTGATTCAGGGTGGCGGACCAGTCGGCCTGGCTGGAAGACGAGTCGGGTTCGGTCGTGAAATCTTCGTAATGGACGATCTGCACGCCTTGCGCGTCGTGCAGGAGCGTCTGGTAATCGCTCAGCGGGATGTCGAGCTGGGCGGCGATCTCGGTCTCGGTGGGCGCTCGCATTAAACGCTGTTCAAGAAGCTGGATTGCCTGTTCAATCTTGCGTGCCTTGGTGCGCACGCTGCGGGGCAGCCAATCCTGGCCGCGCAATTCATCCAGCATCGCGCCACGAATGCGGGTCGTGGCGTAGGTCTCGAATTGGGCGTCCGCGGTTTCCTGGTAGCGGCGGACGGCGTCGAGCAGGCCGATCATGCCGGCTTGTATCAGGTCGTCGAGTTCAACGCTCGCGGGAAGCCGGGCAAGCAATTGCAGGGCCAGCTTCCGAACTAGTGGCGCATATTCGACCAGGCTGTCATCTGCGTGGGGCATTGCGGGAATTCTGGCGGAGTCCATCGTGAAGCGCGGTCGTTGTTGTCAATTTGCGACATTGTCGACAAGCGCGGCTACGGTAAAGCGGACGAATCTGAAGCGTCGGCAAGATGCCATTGTCGGCACTCGAGGGCCTTTCATTTCAGGAAGTACGCAACTTTTTGAATGCTTATTTGGCAAATTGACGAAAATTTGTCACGAACTTCTATGTCAAGGTGTATCTAGAAAGGCACGTTGCGCAACATCAACAAAGATTTGTCATATAAGTCATAGAAAATGACATGACCTGTGGTAAATTTTACTTAAATTGCGAACAAATGATACATTTCGCATTAAAACAGGATGCAGCGAGCGGACAGGTAACAGACGTTGCCTGCGCTATCGGTAATCAAGCCCCTCGGGTGGGATAGGGATAGGGAGTACGGCGTGCAACAAGTAGAAAATTCTTTGCTGGCAGATATTCGCGAAGTGAATCTGTCATATCTGTTACTGGCTCAGCGGATGTTGCGTGATGATTACGCGGCATCGATGTTCCGACTGGGTTTCAGCAACGAGGTTGCTGACATCCTCATGCGCCTGTCGCCTGCGCAGCTCGTAAAGCTGGCCAGCTCCAGCTCGCTGCTGTGCCGTTTCCGTTTCGACGATTACAGCCTGCTGTCCGCGCTGACCCACGACGTGTTGGGTGGTGCGCTGCAGCAAGCGCATGCAACCATCCTGCTCGCCAAACAACCCGTCGAAGAACTGGCCTGACGGCCTGAGAATCCCACTCGGACACACCTGTCATGGCCTCCAAGAGCGTTTCCCAAGAAGCGGACGACATTCTGCTCGCCAGTTCCATGATCACCCTCGGCGCGCGCCTTCAGGTGCTGGAGGCTGAAACCAGCCTCAGCCACGATCGCCTCGCCCGCTTGTATCGCGAAATCCGCGGCTGCTCGCCACCCAAGGGCATGCTGCCTTTTTCGGTTGACTGGTTCATGACCTGGCTCCCGAACATCCACTCATCGCTCTTCTACAACGTGTATTCGTTCCTGAATACGCGCACCACCAGCAAAGGCATACGCGCCACCATCGACGCCTATCGCCTGTATCTCGAAAACGCGGGGCAGGAAGCCACGGATTCCGGTGAGCCTGTCCTCAGCTTCACCCGGGCGTGGATGCTGGTGCGATTCTTCGACAGCGGCATGCTGCAGCTATCGGCGTGCCGTCAATGCGGCGGCCATTTCATCGCCCATGCCCATGATCCCCAGTCGGATTTTGTGTGCGCCATCTGCCGGCCGCCACCCCGTGCGGGCAAGACGCGCGCGGCGGCCAAGGCGCGGGCGGGCAGCCGTCCCGCACCCGCCGCGACCGTCGCGCCGGCCTGATCGGGCGTCCAAATACATCAAAAGCCCTGGAAAACACCCCCTAACCCGCCTTTTTGGGGCAGGGGGGACAGGGGATCATTGACGCAAGTTATAGACTTCGTTGGCAGGGGCCCGTTGTGTTGATTGTTATCGGTTTTCTCGTGGTGATCGTGTCGGTCGTCGGCAGCTTCATAGCGCTGGGCGGCCACTTGGGCGCGCTTTACCAGCCCTTCGAGCTGACGCTGATCTTTGGGGCGGCCTTTGGCGCGTTCCTGGCGGGCAACAGCAAGAAGTCGCTGGGGCTGGTCAAAAAGGCGCTTCCCGATGCACTCAAGAGCTCGCGCTATAGCAAGGACGTGTACATGGAGCTGATGGCGCTCCTGTATGTGTTGCTGAACAAGGCGCGCCGCGAGGGCCTGATGGCCATCGAATCGCACATCGAGGATCCGGGCTCCAGCCCGATCTTCAGCGAATATCCGCGCATCGCCAAAGACGAGAAGCTCATGGAGTTCATCACGGACTACCTGCGCATCATGATCAGCGGCAACATGAGCTCGTTCGAGATCGAGACGCTCATGGACGAGGAAATCGAAACCTACCGCCACGAGCGCGAAGTCCCGGCCCATGCGCTGCAGCAGATGGCCGACGGCCTGCCCGCGTTCGGTATCGTCGCGGCGGTGCTGGGCGTGATCAAGGCGCTGGCCGCCGTGGACCAGCCCCCCGCCATCCTGGGCGACCTGATCTCCAAGGCCATGGTCGGCACGTTCCTGGGCATTCTGCTGGCGTACGGCTTTGTCGGTCCGCTGGCCTCCCGCGTCGAGCGCCGCACGGACGAAGCCATGAAAGTGCTGGAATGCATCAAGACCACGCTGCTTGCCAGCATGAACGGGTATCCGCCCCAGCTGGCGGTGGAATTCGGCCGCAAGGTGCTGTTCTCGTCCGTGCGTCCGACCTTCGGTGAGCTGGAAGAGCACGTCCGGCAGACCAAGTCGACCGGCAAGGCCTGACGGAGCGGGCCATGAGCACGGTAAACAATCACCGTGTGGTGATCCGCCGCAAGAAGGTCAAGGGCGGCGGTCATCACGGGGGAAGCTGGAAGATCGCGTACGCCGACTTCATCACGGCGATGATGGCGTTCTTTCTGGTGATGTGGCTGATCAGCATCGTGCCGCGCGAGGAACTGAAGGGCATCGCGGAATACTTCCGCATGCCGCTGCGCGTCGCCATCACCGGCGGGCCCAGCAGTTCGGCCGAGACCAGCGCCGTTCCCGGCGGCGGGCAGGACCCGCTGCGCAGCGAGGGCGACGTGCGCCGCGGCCAGGGCAACCGGGTCGAGTCCCAGCCCATGGGCGACGCCGAGCGCCGCGAGCAGCATCGCCTCGAAAACCTCAAGCGGCGCCTCGAAAACGTCATCGAGTCCAGCCCCGTCCTGAAGTCCTTCCGGCCGCAGCTCTTGATCGACCTGACGACCGAGGGCCTGCGCATCCAGATCATCGACAACCAGAACCGCCCGATGTTCGCGACCGGCCGCGCCGAAGTGCAGCCGTACATGCGAGACATCCTGCGCGAGCTGGGTCCGGTCCTGAACGAACTGCCCAACAAGGTCAGCATCTCGGGCCATACCGACGCGTCGCAGTATGCGCGCGGCGAGCGCGCCTACAGTAACTGGGAGCTTTCGGCCGACCGGGCGAACGCCTCGCGCCAGGAATTGGTGGCGGGCGGCATGAACGAAAGCAAGGTCATGCGCATCCAGGGTCTGTCTTCCAGCATGAGCCTGGTTAAAGATGATCCGTATGCAGCCGTTAATAGACGCATCAGCCTGGTGGTGCTCAACCAAAGCACCCAGAAGCGCATCGAAAGCGAGAACGCCGCAGCCGCGGACGTGAGCGCCAAGGATGCGCGCGAGGTGGGGACGGCCGTGCAGGCGGTGCAAGCCGCCGGCCAGGCCGCAACGGCAACCAAGCAGGGCGAGGCGGAGAACACCCCGCCCGCTGAAGGGGTTCGATAGCAATGGCGGCAACGATACTCGTGGCGGACGACTCTGCAACGATGCGGATGATCGTGCAGGCGACGCTGACCGGCGCGGGCTGGAAGGTGCTGACGGCCTGCAACGGCCAGGAAGCGCTGGAGGTGGCGATGGCCAACCCGGTGGACCTGGTCGTCAGCGACTGGAACATGCCCGTCAAGGGCGGGCTGGAGTTGATCCAGGGGCTGCGCGAAGCGGACCGGTACATGGATGTGCCGGTGCTGGTGCTGACCACCGAAGACGACGTGGACAGCAAGATGGCGGCCCGGGATCTGGGTGTATGCGGCTGGCTTTCCAAGCCGGTGGATCCCGATGTGCTGGTTGAATTGGCGACCGAACTGCTCGATGAGCAGGCCGGCGCGTAAGCAGGTTCATTTAGGAAGGCGTACGGGTCATGAGTTCTGGTTTGGACCTCAGTCAGTTTTACGAGACCTTTTTCGACGAGGCGGACGAGCTGCTCGCGCAAATGGAGCAGCTCCTGCTCGAGCTCGATGTGGGTGCGCCCGACATCGAGCAGCTCAACGCCATTTTCCGCGCGGCCCATTCGATCAAGGGGGGCGCGGCGACGTTCGGCTGTTTCACGCAGCTGGCGGGCACGACCCATCTGCTTGAAAACCTTCTGGACGCGATCCGTCGCGGCGAAATGGCGCTGCGCACGGACATGATTGATATTTTCTTGGAAACGAAAGACGTGCTCAAAAGCCAACTGGATGCCTATCGGGCCTCCGAAGAGCCCGATGATGCCGTGTTTGAGCGTATCTGCGCCGTGTTGAGGCAGCTTGCGCTGGAGCATAAGGATCCCGCGGCGGCCGCTGCCCCGGCGCCCGCCGCCCCGGCCCCCGCACCCGCCCCGGTGCAGCAGGCGCCCCAGCCCCAGCCCGAACCCGTGGCGCCCGCCGCGCCCGCCGCCGCGGCCGCGGAATCGGGCGCGCAGGCCGGCGGCTTGCCGCTGCGCGTGCGCATCACCAAGGTATCGGACAAGGACGCCGCGTCCCTGCTCGAAGAAATGGGCAATCTCGGCACCGTCAAGGCGAGCGACCGCAGCAACGGCGCGCTGACCGTGTGGGTCGAAAGCACCTGCACGCCCGACGACATCGAGGCCGTGTGCTGCTTCATCGTCGACGGCGACCAGCTCAGCATCGCCCGCGAGGCGGCTCCCGCCAGCGGCGACGCCGCGCCTGCCGTGGCCGAAGCCGCGCCGGCCGCGCAGCCGGCCCCCGCGCCGGTTGCCGCGCCTGTGCCGGAAGCGCCCGTGGCCGAATCGGCCGCTGCCGCCGACGCCCCGGCTGCCCGCGCGGCCGCCCGGCCGGCCGCCGCCGCACCTGCCCACGCGGACAAGGAATCGACGTCGATCCGCGTCGGCGTCGAAAAAGTCGACCAGGTGATCAACCTGGTGGGCGAACTGGTCATCACGCAGGCCATGCTGGCCCAGACCGCCTCCACGCTGGATCCGGTGCTGCACGACCGCCTGCTCAATGGCATGGAACAGCTCGAGCGCAACGCCCGCGACCTGCAGGAAGCGGTCATGTCCATCCGCATGATGCCGATGGATTACGTGTTCAGCCGCTTCCCGCGCCTGGTGCGCGACATCGCCGGCAAAATGGGCAAGCAGATCGAACTGCAGACCTACGGCCGCGCGACCGAGCTGGACAAGAGCCTGATCGAACGCATCATCGACCCGCTGACCCACCTGGTGCGCAACAGCCTGGACCACGGCATCGAAACGCCCGAAAAGCGTATCGCCGCGGGCAAGGATCCGGTCGGGCAGCTCGTCTTGTCCGCACAGCACAACGGCGGCAACATCGTCATCGAAGTCAGCGACGACGGTGGCGGCCTGAACCGCGAAAAGATCCTGAAAAAGGCCATGGCGCAGGGCCTGGCCGTGAACGAGAATTCGCCTGACGACGAGATCTGGCAGCTCATTTTCGCGCCGGGCTTCTCGACCGCGGAAAAGGTCACGGACATTTCCGGCCGCGGCGTCGGCATGGACGTGGTGCGCCGGAACATCCAGGACATGGGCGGCCACGTGCAGCTGTCGTGCGAACCGGGCCACGGCACCACGACGCGCATCGTGCTGCCGCTGACGCTGGCGATCCTGGACGGGATGTCGGTGCGCGTGGGCGAAGAAACCTTCATCCTGCCGCTGAATCACGTCACCGAGTCGCTGCAGCCCACGAACGACCAGATCTATTCGGTGGCGGGCAACGAGCGCGTCATGCACGTGCGCGGCGAATACCTGCCGCTGGTGGAGATGCACCGCGTGTTCTCGGTGGGCGAGGCCCAGACCGATCCCACGCAGGCGATCGCCGTCATCATGCAGGCCGAAGACCGCCGCTTTGCGCTGCTGGTCGATCATCTGATCGGGCAGCACCAGGTGGTCGTGAAGAATCTGGAATCGAATTACCGCAAGGTCCCGGGCATTTCCGCCGCCACCATTCTTGGCGATGGCAGCGTGGCCCTGATTGTCGACGTATTTGCGCTCGCGCGCGCCAACCGGGAACGCTGGTCGCAGCCCGAAGCCGTTCTGAATTGATGGAGCACTAAAAATCATGGCAGCCAAACCGCATGCGCAAGCCGCGCGCAACGAAGATGTCGGCAGCGAGTTCCTGGTCTTCACGCTGGGCGACGAAGAATACGGCATCGACATCCTGAAGGTGCAGGAAATCCGCGGCTACGACGCCGACACGGTTACCCGCATCGCAAACGTTCCCCCGTTCATCAAGGGCGTGACGAACCTGCGCGGCATCATCGTGCCGATCGTGGACCTGCGCATCAAGTTCAACCTGGGCCGCGTCGAATACAACGAGCAGACCGTCGTCATCATCCTGAACCTGGATCGCCGCGTCGTCGGCATCGTGGTGGACGGCGTGTCCGACGTGCTGATGCTCAATTCGGGCCAGATCCGTCCGGCGCCCGAGTTCGGCGCCACGCTGTCGACCGAATATCTCACCGGCCTGGGCACGGTGGATGAGCGGATGCTGATCCTGGTGGATATCGAAAAGCTGATGACCAGCGACGAAATGGCGTTGGTGGAGAAGGTCGCCTCCTGATCGGAGTCCGGCCGGAATGCGGGGTAGAGGCGCCATATTGATCGCGATGTGGCGCTTTCCTTTAACGATTGCAGTCTAGGGATGGTCTTGTGATGCGCAAGTTTTTCGCGAACATGACGATACGCAGCAGCCTGTTGTGGGTGCTGGCGTTTTTCTCATTCATGTTGGTGATCGGAGCCGCGCTGGGTGTGCTGTCGCTGCGCGTCAGCAACGGGACGCTGGCTGAAATCAAGCAATCGCAGGAACTGGACGACGCCGTCAGCCGCGTCGTGTCGAGCTACAAGGACACGCTGAACGGCCTGGGCCGCGCCGCGTCGGCGAACTACGCGGACATCGTGCGCAGCGTGGGCCAGCCAGCCCTGTTGACGCAAGGGCTGTCGAGCGAGGCGGCCGGCCTGCTGGAGCGCGCGAAGGCGTCGCTCAACAAGGGGCAGGCCGAGTTCGACTTCTTCAAGACGCTGCCCCGGCCGCCCGAAGCGGCCGAGTCGCTCAAGGAAATCGAGGACTCCTACGCGGTCCTCGTGCAGCAGGGCCTCACCCCGCTGGTCGGCGCGCTGGAGAAGGCGGACATGACGGCCTACCAGACGCAGGTCCAGAAGGTGCAGGACGCGCTGGAAGGCCGTTTCGCGCGCGCCGTCGAAGGCTTCGATTTCTGGCGCGCCAGCAAGATGATGGACGCGTTCGACGTGGCGCAGGTGCGCTACCAGTTCGTCCTGATGGCCGTCGGCGCCGGCGGCATCATCGCCGCGCTGCTGGTCTTTGCCACCTATGTCTTCCTGCGCCGCCGCGTGCTGCAGCCGTTGAAGGAAGCCGGCCACCACTTCGACCGCATTGCGGGCGGCGACCTGACGGCCCGCGTGGAAGTCAGCAACTCCAACGAAATCGGCCAGCTCTTTGCGGCGCTCAAGCGCATGCAGGAAAGCCTGACGCGCACAGTCGCCTCGGTGCGCCGCGGCGTGGACGAAATCAACGTCGGGTCGCACGAGATCGCGGCCGGCAACACGGACCTGTCCAGCCGCACCGAGCAGCAGGCCGCTTCGCTGGAAGAGACTGCTGCCTCCATGGAGGAACTGGCCTCGACCGTGAAGCAGAACGCGGACAACGCGCGCCAGGCCAATCAACTGGCCGCCAGCGCATCGGACGTGGCCGAGCGCGGCGGTTCGGCAGTGTCGGAAGTGGTCAACACCATGGAAGGCATTTCGGCCAGCTCGCGCAAGATCTCGGAAATCGTGTCGGTCATCGACGGCATCGCGTTCCAGACCAACATCCTGGCGCTGAACGCCGCGGTGGAAGCGGCGCGCGCGGGCGAGCAGGGCAAGGGCTTTGCGGTGGTGGCGGGCGAAGTGCGCTCGCTGGCGCAGCGCAGCGCGCAAGCGGCCAAGGAAATCAAGGGCCTGATCGAGGATTC